>JAUVAY010000080.1 GCA_030591505.1 Flavobacteriales bacterium
TATTCTATTTCAGGTTGACGAAAATCCTCATAGGACAATTCATAAACCCTAAATTCCACTCTCCTGTTTTCTTGTCTGCCTGCATTGGTTGCATTACTAGAAGTTGGTTCCTCTTCCCCCTTCCATTTTACACTTAAGCGTGAACGATCTATCCCCCTTGCCGCGAGGTACTCGATCACTTCGAATGCACGTTGTTCTGATAATTCCAAGTTATAGCCTTCCCTTCCATAAGAATCAGTATGCCCTATCATTTCCAATTTATAAGATTTACTTCTAAGCATGATTTTTAAAACCTCATTCAGCTTTTCTATCGCCTCATCATCCAATTGTGACTGATCAAATTCAAAAAGTATTTTTTTAAGTGCTATTTCATATACCAAAGGTGGTTCAGGTTTTTCACCGCTTAATAACTGTTCCTCCATTCGCTGTATCCCATCAAAACACTGTTCATTTTCGCCAATATTAATAACGGAAACATGGTCGAGGTAGTAATAGGCAAAATCCCAAGCGTGATAAGGTTTTTCAATATGAATATTGCGGTATTTAACATTAAGTTCATTATCGGATTTAAAATTACCGAAGGTTAAAAATGCTTCTCCTCCTTCGGCTTCATAAACTTCACTGATCTCCATCCAGTCGATCTCGTCTTGTAATAAATAACCTTCCGGAACTTCTATTTGTGGACGGAAATTCAAGGTTTTTTTACCATCTCCTTTAATTAATCTCTGACTAAAATAAACACCAAATCCGTCAATCATATATTGAGAATGATCGGATAAAGAAACCAGAAATGAAACACAATATTTTTCACCTGCCTCAAGTGGCTCGGTGAGTTTTACTTGAATGTATTCACGTGTATTATACTCCTTTGGAGCGAAGGCTACCAATCCGATATAACCAGGCCCCATAACTGCCGATTGAGTTCCCATTGGATTTTTTGGAACGCTATAAGCTTCACTGCATTCATTAAAGTAATCTGCCGTACCCATGGTGGGTTGTCGCCAGTGGGGTACGATGGTTAATCTATCCAGTGTAAATCCGTAAGGGCAATATTTGAATTTATCGAACTCACCGTTAGGCACCAAGTTTTGCGCCATAACTTGTAGCGAAGCAGCAATAAAAAATATTGAAATCAAAAAACGCATACCTATTCAACGGTAGCTATAAAGTATTCTTATTAGACTTCTAATTATTAATTAAAATAAACTCTACTCTTCTGTTTTTAGCTTGTGATAAAGGAGTTTTTCCAGCACTTGCTAAACTTGAATCGCCTAAGCCATAAACACTACAACGATCTTTTGAAATGCCTTTACTCGCTAAGTAATCTAACACACCATAAGCCCTATCTCTTGATAAATTATCGAAATTAGGATCTTCTTTTGCTTCTTTAGCCTCTTCAGTATCCGTAAATCCACTTATTTTTAATTTATAAGATGGGTTTTCTTCCATTAATACCGCTAAACGATCAATATCTACTTGTGCCGAAGAATTAAGTCCTTTCTTTAAAAACCCAAAGTAAATTGTACTATTCTCTACGATATCTGCGGCTGACATATCTTCATCAAACGTAACCGATTTACTATACACAACATCCGGTCCGCGTTTCTTTTTTGCGCTACAGTCACATTGAGAATAGTTGTCTATCGGAACAACAGAAACATCGTCTATATAATAGTACGCCATCTGTATTTGTGGAGTTTTTAATCCCGGAGGAGGAGCAACTTTTTCATATACTGTTTCTGAATCCGAATCGAAATTACCCAACACCATATATCGTTCCTTACCTATGGATGTATAAACATTACATACGATTTCCCATGAACGGGTATTCTTTAAAACCTTCTGCATATTATTTTTGACCTGGGCCTCATAATATACATTTTGCTTCGTCTCGAATTCTTCAATATCTCTCTTATAGAAATAAACACCCAGATTTGAAATAGCAAATTTTGAATTATCAGCCAAACTAACATAGTATTTTACGCAATACATTTTACCCTTTTCCAAAGGATCTTGTAGCTCAGTATATAAATACGATCTGAAATTTTTAGGGTCGTAACTAAAAGCATTGATACCTGCATAATGTGATCCACTATGGGCATCTTGAAAACCGTATGTATTATTTGGAATCCCTATTTCTGGCATAATATTGCCTTCTTCGAAATAATCAGGTCGCTCCAAAGTATAGGCATCCCAATCTTCAACCATATAGAATTTTCCAAGTTTTTTCAATTTACCGGAATAGGCCTCCAGTTCAGCATTCTTTACTACATTTTCTTTATCGGTAACATCCTGTGCTCCAAGAGTAGAAAACATAAATACTGCAATTAATGAAAGTAGTGTAAATCTATTCTTCATATTACTATTTTTAATCGGGTCAAAATTTAGTTGATTTTACCTTATAAATAAAATGTTTGAGGCTTTGATATGCCTAAAAAAACAAAATTTAGACCCTCTGTTTTTATATGAACATTAACATTAGGCACGACACGCAAATATCAAAGATCATTCCTTAAATGCTAAAGCATCGATTAATTAATTCTTTCCCTTACTTTTGAAGTATGAGAATTCCATTTTTCAAATACCAAGGAACAGGTAACGACTTCATCATTATAGATGATAGGAATAATCAATTTCTTGCTAATATTGATAACATCATTCGTATTTGTGACCGGAAATTTGGCATAGGCTCTGATGGCTTGATCCTTATTCAAAACTCCTCAGAGGCCGACTTTCACATGGAATTTTTTAATCCTGATGCCTCACAAAGCTTTTGCGGAAATGGAAGTCGATGTGCCGTTGCCTTTGCATACAGAATAGGAATAATAGAAAAGGAAACAAAATTCACTGCGATAGATGGGCTTCACTCTGCCTATGTTGAATCGCCTTCTATGATAAAAGTGAGTATAAAGAATGTTGAGGAGTTGAGAAAAGATAAGGAAGACCTAATTTTAAATACTGGTTCTCCTCATTTAGTTCGTTTTTCGGAAGATCTCGATAAAGAGGATATCATTTCCATTGGTCGAAAGATCCGTTTTTCTGAAAAATTCAAACAGGATGGAATAAATGTAAACCTTGTAGAAGTACTTAGCGATAATAAAGTGAGGTGTGCCACATATGAAAGAGGCGTTGAAAATGAGACTTTATCATGTGGAACAGGCGTGACTGCTGTTGCACTTGCAGCAAATAAATTAAAAAACCTTGCGTCTCCCCTATCTATTTCAACAAAGGGCGGTAACTTAGAAGTTGAATTCGAGTATACAAATGATCGCTACGAGAACATAAGCTTAAAAGGACCGGCAACATTTGTCTACAAAGGAGATATTGAAATCTAAAAATGTTAAAAGGAAAACGTATATACTTGAGAGGTGTTACTATTAATGACCTTGATTTTATAGAACGGATAGAGAATAATCCGGAAAATTGGATGATCTCAGGCACCTTACTCCCCTTTTCACGAAAAAATATAGAAGATTATATATTGAACATTAAAAGTTTAGAAAGCGATAAACAAAGCCGTTGGATCATTTGCTTAAACGAATCAGAAGAGGCTATTGGAGCGATTGATCTATTTGAATACGATTTAACACTTCGTAAGGCAGGTATGGGAATAATAATTATGGAGGAGATAAGAAAAAACGGAATAGCAAGTGAAGCAATTTCTTTGTTGAATGAATATGCTTTTTCTTATCTTAAGCTGGCACAATTGTGGGCTAATATTCTTGAAAACAATGATGCTAGTCAACGATTATTTGAAAAGATGGGCTTTCAACGAACAGCAACAAATAAAAAATGGTTTCATATAGATGGGAACTGGCATGACGAACATTTATATCAACTTGAGAACACAAAATATACACGATCATGAAACGCTTTTTTCGTTTATTAGGAATACTCGCAATTCTCAGTATTGGGTTACTCACCTACTTCTATTATATCTGGTTTGTAAGAGATGCAAACAACATTTCGGAGGGTGAAACTATAGAGATTTACATCCCTACAGGGACCAGCATGAGCGAATTTTATTCTATAATAGTTGAAAAAGATATTATTGAAAACCCTGATGACTTTGAAATCTTTACTGTTATTAAAAGGCTAAAATCAGTACAGCCGGGTCGTTATATTTTACATTCAGATATGACCTGTAATCGGATCGTAAATATGTTTCGGTCTGGACTGCAAACACCGGTTAAAGTGGTGATTACCCCGTCACGCCTTCCACAAGACCTTGCTGGAAAACTATCCTACCAATTAGAATTAGATTCAATTACTATCTTAAAGGCCCTTGTATCAGACAGTGTAGCTTCAGTATATGACTTTTCAAGCTATGATTTTTATACACTTTTCATTCCTGACACCTATGAAATGTACTGGAATAGTTCTGTAGAAAGTTTGCTTTCAAAGATGAAAGGTGAATACGATAAGTTTTGGAATGCAGAAAGAGTCGAAAAGGCAAACTCACTTCAACTTACACCCAAAAAAGCTGTTACCTTGGCTTCCATTGTTTATAGTGAACAAACACAATTTCCGGACGAAAGAAAAAGAATCGCCGGACTTTATTTAAACCGACTCCGAATTGGAATGTTATTACAGTCCGACCCTACCCTGATCTTTGCATCGCAGGATTTTACAAAGAAACGCGTTTTGAATAAGGACAAGGAAATTGAGTCACCTTATAATACTTACATGTATTTGGGACTTCCACCCGGCCCCATTTACTCTCCAGACAAACAAAGTATCGACGCTGTGCTTAATGCCGAAGTCAATAAATACATATACATGTGTGCAAAAGCAGATTTTTCCGGATATCACGCTTTTGCTACAAACTTAAGGCAGCATAATAATAATGCCCGCCAATATCAGCGAGCATTAAATAATGCCAGAATCTATCATTAGATTAAAAAGCAATATTTACTCCTAGCATATAGTTAATTCCTGCTTGAGGAAATAATCCGTCTAATTTTTGAAATTGGTCACCAGACTTATACTTATATACCCAACCATTAGAAACATAATCCACATCAAATACATTTTTTAGCATTGCGATAAACGTAACGTTCCTTATTCCAATATTCTCTAATGAATAGTTTAAGCGTATATCATTTACAAAATAAGCCGCTATACTGCGCGAAGCATCGGAGGTATTGTCTAAAAATTGCTCACCAACATATTTAGAGATCAGCGTGATCTCCAACTTTTGCTTTTTATTCTCATTATTCTCATTGGAGAATAGTGTAAATCCAAGTTGACTCCCCACAATAATGGATGGAGAAAAGGCAATGTCAGTTCTTCCTAGGGTCAAGGTATCTTTAGCCCACGTATCCCAATTATCCACATACTCCACATGATCATTGATCTTATTCTCACTCAAGGTCGTATTAAACGCCCAATGAAACCACTTAATGGGACGGTAATCTACACTCAATTCAATCCCTCTTCTGTATGAACTTATTGCATTGCTTCTAACTTCGGCACCAACATCATTTAATTCACCCGTATTGATCAGCTGATTTTTATAATCCATATTATAAAAAGCCACTTCTAGCGCTATATTTTTCCGTGACAGCCTATACCCTATTTCAAGATCATAAAGTGTTTGATGATCAGGTTGATCGTTGGGTGTTGACGAAGTATAATCATCCCTATTAGGTTCCTTATTTCCAATTGCAAAAGAAGCGAAAACGCTATTGTTTGGATTCAAACGTGCGTTTACACCCACTTTAGGATTTACAAAATCTAATAAAGCTGTTTGTTGTAAGTCACTGCCGTCATTATCAATACCAAGAAAAGAATAATCGACATGCCTATATTGGATATCACCGTACAAACTAAAGGTCTCCGAAAGTAAATAATTGGCTTTTGCATATACGCTCAAATCATTTTTTGTAGAACTATTATCGTAATAGCGAAAAGGCGCTACGTATGAAGTAGCTACACTCGACCAGATCACTTCTCCAAAATGCTGTCCTTTATATTGGTTCGCTCCTCCTCCAAAAGTAACATCCCATTTATTTTTTCGGTAGCTCAAATTGAAGACCATTCCATAAAAATCATTGTCTAAGTTTCTTTTTCTTATAAAATCAGCATTAGTAATGGTATCACCTCCAATTACCGGTTCAGGAATGCCGTAGCCTGCAAATGAATTATCATCGTAGGCATTTTCTTCATATTGATACTGTTCGAAGTAACCTTTTCCCTTGGTATAAAATCCGGAAACATTAAGTATTAGGTTTCTGTTTACTTCTTGATTCCAGTGGATCTGATTATGAAACTGGCCATAATCATCTACTTCATTCTCGTATAAATAATAATTATAACGACGATCAGAATTCAAAAGATTTTGGGTATGTACTGGTCCCCAGGCACTGTTAGCAGCATAATCTATCATGCCTTGTTCATCATTATTCAATCGCACTTCCGGCACACCATTCCAAGCTTGATTAGTGAATTCACCTCCACCAAAAGAGATAAAACGAAGGCTAGATCTTTTACCGGCATACTGAACAGCTGCAAAATAGCTACTCATTTTAGCTTGCGATCTGTCAATATAGCCATCCGACTGAATCATTGACCCTCTTGCTGCCACAGACCAATGATCATTTAACATTCCTGTTCCTAATTTCAGGGTGGTTTTAAGCGTATTAAAAGAACCATAAGCCAGATTAACTTCTCCATAAGCATTATTGGAAATATCCTCCGTTTGTAGGTTTACTGATCCTCCGAACGCTCCTGCCCCATTTGTAGAAGTACCTACGCCTCGTTGAATTTGAATATCCTCAGTAGAAGAACTAAGGTCAGGAAGGTCAACCCAGAAAACTTGCTGCGATTCACCATCGTTAAGTGGAATCCCATTGATAGTAACATTAATATTGCTTTGATCTGACCCTCGCATTCTCATATAGGTATAGCCAATACCATTTCCGGCATCGCTTGTAAAAACAACTGATGGACTCAAACTTAATACCTCGGGCATATCTTGTCCAAGGTTTTGTGATGCGATCGTTTTCTTATCTAATGTGCTATACACCATTGGCGACTCTTGATTTAGCCGAGTACCAACAACAGTAAACTCCTTCGACATATAAGGACTGAATACCATTTCGAAATTCAACTCTTTATCCGAATCAATTTCAATTTCAATCTGTTGATCTTCGTAGCCTATGAAGCTTACTTTAATTTGATAAGTCCCTTCCGGAATTTTAGTCAATAAGTACTTACCTTGAGCATTCGTAGCCACTGCAAGATAGCTATCGAGTAATTGAACTGTTGCACCGGCCAATTTTTCTCCTTGGTCATCTGTAACCGTGCCTTGAATTGAAAATTGTGTGAATCCTGAAAAGGATAAGATCATAAACATAGCTGTTAGCAGCTTGTTCTTAGCATTTTTTACATTAAGCATTATTAAAAATTTAATTTAAACTAAACAACAATGCGGGGAGCATCGTCTTATTAATTTAAACCGCATCCCTTTCCGGCATTATCCGGACAGGTTCGATGGGTATAATCTCAGCCCGTAATATTAAAGGCACCCCTATGAGATGGGGCTAAATTATGAATACTTGATGAAATGGCTACTATTATTTTTTAAAAACTGCTTAAAGTATTTCCCACAAACTTTGCCTACCAGTTAGGCAGGTCTCACAGGTTTTCGCAGAACTCAATGATTAAAAATAAATTTACTAATCGTTAATTGCCATTATAGCAGTATTTTCTATATTTGAGAGAGCATAGGACCCTAGGCCTAGTTTAAGGACAAACAAAGCAGATCTGAAATTTCACTTTAATTCAATTATTTTGAAAAGACATTTACTTTTATTATTTCTTCTGTTTACTAGCATCAATAATGTTACTGCCCAAAATTGTCTGACAGGGAATGTTACATTCAGTTCACAGGCACAAGTAGATAATTTTCCAGTTTTATATCCTGATTGTATAGAAATTATTGGCAATTTGACAATTAACGGTTCGGACATCACTAACCTTGATAGTCTATATCAACTCCGTTCATTTGGTCAATCCCTTACATTTTACAACAATCCTTCTTTACAAAGCTTTAGCGGATTAGATTCAGTAAAAACTATCGGAGGTGATCTAACTATGTATGGCAATACAAGCCTTACGAACCTTAATGGATTAAACTTTATTGATTCAATTGGCGGAGGATTAATTATTGATAATAATGAAAACCTTATAAGTCTTAATGGAATTGAAAATTTAAATTTCATTGAAGGAGAATTGAAAATAATTTCAAATGATCTTCTTGAAAACCTTAATGGATTTAGTGATTCTTTAATCGTTTCGGGAAAAGTTACAATAGATAATAATAATGCTTTAACAAGCTTAATAGGTTTTGGTCCTGGATGTATTTTTAAAGGAGACATTCTAATCAGTAGAAACCAATTTTTACCTAGTCTTATTGGACTTGAATTTTTAACTAAAGTAATTGGAACACTGAAAATCAATGAAAATTATAACCTAACAAGTCTACAAGGATTAGATAGCTTAAATGCTGTTGGCGATTTATTGATTGAGGACAACTACAATGTAAGCGACTTACTAGCATTAAATAATCTTGATAGTGTCAACGGAAGGTTATCAATCTTCAATAGTGGAATAGCTAATTTAGAAGGATTGGGAAATTTAAAATACGTAGAAAATAATTTACATCTAAATGGCAATTCTTCTCTAACCGAGGTCAGTCAATTAACTAGTCTTGATTCTATTGGAGGATTTTTATTATTCGATGGAAATAATAGTTTGACCACAATAAATAATTTTTTAAACCTTGTAAAAGTCGGAGGTGAACTTTCTATAGGAAATCCAAACTTGACGGAATTGAGTGGTTTTCCTAATTTAATTGAAATTGAAGGGGAATTGACAATTTATAATTTGTATAACATTAATGATCTAAGCGCATTCGAAAATCTACAATCTACTGGAGGATTATATTTAAGCAACGCTCCTGATATTGATAATTTAACGGGACTTGAAAATTTGCAATTTATTACGGGTAACTTTAAAATAAATGATTGCCCTTCTTTAAAAAACATTTCAGCATTAAGCAATGTTAATGCTGTTGGCGGTTCATTAAGAATTATTAATTGTGATTCATTACTAAACTTAGATGGTCTTAATAATCTTTCTACTGTTAACGCTCAGTTTAAAATTATAAACAATGATCGTTTAGAAAATGTTACTGATTTAAATAGTTTAAGTTATGTAGGAGGAGGGCTCGCAATTGATGGCAATCCATTAAGTAGTTTTGTTGGATTAGAAAATCTAACAAGCGTTGGAGGTGATGTTTTCTTAGCAGATAACACGAATACAACTATCAACGGCTTAGAAGGGTTAACAAGTATTGGCGGGGATTTGACAATATTGCTCAACACAAATTTAACTTCTTTGAGTGGGTTGCAAAATCTTGGAAGCATTAATGGTCATCTGCGTATTGAAAATAATGATTTACTCCACGACATAAATTCGCTCTCAAATCTAGATGGAAATACGATTACTGATTTAACGATAAAAAATAACCCTCAACTTAGCAATTGCGATATAATTCCTATATGTGACATACTAAATAGTGAAACCGGAAATTTCACGATTCAGGATAATGGAAGCACGTGTAATTCTCAAGCTGATTTGATAGAAAATTGTCAATTTCAGCCATGCTTAAACGAGGGAATTACTTTCTCCACACAAACACAAATCGATTCATTTCCGATTAATCATCCAATTTGTGATGTGATCATTGGTGATGTGATCATCAATGGAGTTGATATTACATCAGTTATTGGATTGAATGGTATCAGAGAAATACAAGGGAACTTAACCATTGGAGGTGAGCCATCAAGTAATTTACTACTCTCTTCAATTTCTGGGCTCAATAGCTTAGAAACTATTCGTGGAAACCTGAAAATAAGTGAGAATACCACGCTTATAAACTTTATTGGATTACATAACTTAAGCCTAATAGAAGGAGACGTTAGTATCGAAAACAACCTCTCACTTGTTTCTCTAATAGGGTTTGGCAGCATAGATACAAATGAAATTGATAGTTTATCAATAATTGGAAACCCATTATTGAGTAGCTGCGATATTGAAGCAGTTTGTAATTATATAAATTATACCAACAGCGTTATAAATATCAATAATAATGCTGAAGATTGTAATAGTATTGAAGAAATAGAAACCCAGTGTTCATCATCTGGATGTTTAGTTGATGGCTTTACATTTGATACTCAACAATCAATCGATGATTTTATAATCAATAATCCAGATTGCCATGTTTTAGAAGGAAATATTTATATCTCAGGACAGGATATAGATAATTTAAATGGCTTTGCAAATATCACACACTGCATGGGTGGACTTATAATTGGAGATTATTTAGATAATGGAACAAATACCAACCTGACAAACCTTAACGGTCTTAATAATTTAAGTTTTATCGAAGGAGACTTTAAATTACTAAAGAATGATTCATTGATTAATTTGGACGGTTTAGAAAACCTGGTCTATATAGGATTTAGGTTTGAAATTAATGAAAACCCCAAATTAGAAAACATACTAGGACTTCAAAATTTATCCACAACTAACTATAGAGTAGAAATAATTAGTAATCCATTATTAACCAGTCTGGAAGGACTAAATAATCTCACTAAAATTGATAATAATTCAGGATTTGGTCTTCTTTATTTAAAAATAATAAATAATGAAAGTTTGGAAAACTTAAATGGTCTTGAAAACCTTAAAAGAATTGAAGGTGATTTCTATTTGAAATGGAACAATTCACTTTTAAACTTTGAGGGACTAAGTAATTTGCAAACGGTAGATAATTCATTCTTTATTGAAGGTAACGCATTACTAGAAAACGCACAAGGTTTGAATAAACTAAGCTCTGTTGGGGGCATTTTATCATTTGTAAATAATCTTAATCATACATCATTTAATGGATTAGACAACCTTATTAATTTGAATTGGCTTGAAATTAATAAGAGCATCAGCATGATAGAAATAGAAGGCCTAGACTCCATAAATCACCTTGGTAAATTGATTGTTAAGCTTAATAATTCCCTTCTTAGTTTAGATGGTTTGCAAAATTTGATTACAATTAGTGGGGATCTTTTTATTGAAGATAATCATCAATTAAGCAATTTAGACGGCCTTTCGAACTTAACCAGTTTTGATGGAATGCTCAGAATTGTGGGTAATAATATCTTAACAAATTTAGATGGTTTGAATAATGTGGCTCCTTCTTCTATTAATGACGGCATGTACATCCATGGAAACCCCTTACTAGAAAGCTGTTCTAATGCACTTATATGCAATGCCTTAGAAGGAGATCCCGGTTTTGTTTTCATAGTGAGTAATGCCTTTGGTTGTAGCACAGAAAGTCAAATTTTAGATTCTTGTTCAATTTACGGCTGTTTCCCTGATGGTTTGATATTATCTTCTCAAGATGAAATAAATCAATATCAAAATGAATACCCTATATGTACAACTATTAATGGGGATCTAATAATTTCAGGAAATGATATTACTAATGTTTCTGGCCTTAGTATTATCACAGAAATTACCGGTAGCTTAATAATTGAAAATAATCCAATGCTCGAATCTCTTTCTTCACTCCTAAATCTCGAATTAATTGGTGGAGATTTGATCATTAATAACAATCCTATTTTAGTTAGTATTTCAGAATTAAATGATCTTGATGGTCAAAGTATTATAAATTTAATCGTTACAAATAATGACTCTTTAAGTGAATGTTCTGTTACGAGTATATGTACCTACTTATTAGACCCAAATGGAACTGTAACTATTTTTAATAATAGTGATCAATGCAGTTCTATTGAAGATTTTTCAAATGCATGTACAGAAATGCCTTGTATAGGGGGTTTTTTAGAATTAACAAGTCAGGAAGAAGTGGATAATTTTCATATTAGTTACCCTTTTTGTGATCGTGTGGATGGCGACCTATTTATCTACGGAGATGGTATTAGTAACTTAGACAGCTTAATATACCTAAATTATGTTGGTGGCGCTCTGTACCTCACAGCCAATACAGAAACAACTCTTTTAACTGATATTACAGGATTAATGAACTTGGATTCTATTGGAGGGGACCTTAGAATATTAAATAATACAAATTTAGAAACACTCGAAGGCCTAAACAATCTTCAAAAAATTGGAGAACAATTAGAAATTTCAAATAATAAAATATTAAGCTCCTTGTTACCCCTTTCTAACCTTTATAAAATAGATTCCTATGTAAAAATAAGTCTTAATGATAGTCTAACTACATTAATAGGATTGGTAGGATTAGATAGTCTTTGGTCACTTGACATTGGGTTTAACCCAGTATTGGAAAACCTTAGTGGATTAGAAAATTTAGTTTATATAAATCACGGTTTAACTATTAACAATAATGATGAACTAAGCGATATTACAAGTTTAAGTAATTTAAATAAAGTTGAAAGTTTTCAGCTAAAGGAAAACCCCATTTTAAATAGTATTGATTTACCATTATTAACAAGTTTGACTAATTTGAAACTTGATAATTGCGCCTCTATTGTAAACTTTAATGGGTTTAATGCTTTGCAATCAATTGATGGAAACTTTGACCTGCTGAACATGTCAAACTTAACAGACTTTACTGGCTTAGAAACACTTCAAGTTGGCTTTAATTTAAACATAATTAATTGTACTTCATTAATTAGTCTTGCCGACATGGAAAGTCTAATACAGTTATACTATCTAAAGATTGAAGGTTGTTCATCATTAATCGACTTATCTGGACTAGAAGGAATAAGTTCGTTAGCTGGATATTTAGAACTTCTAAATAATGATGCTCTAGTAAATTTAAATGGGATGAGTAATTTATATGGAGTGGGTATGAACTTAAAAATTTCAGGAAAT
Organism: Flavobacteriales bacterium; assembly: GCA_030591505.1. Classification (GTDB taxonomy): domain Bacteria; phylum Bacteroidota; class Bacteroidia; order Flavobacteriales_D; family JAHECK01; genus JAHECK01. The sequence continues at coordinate 12,919 of JAUVAY010000080.1, forward strand.
GAGATTCTGAATGACATAAGTGATCTAATGGCACTAACTTATGTAAATGGTGAGATTAGGGTAGAAGAAAATAACTCATTGATCTCTGTTTCTGGTCTTGATAATATAGATCCTACTTCTTTTAGTGCTTTTTACTTTATTAATAATCCAAATTTATCTACTTGCGATATTGAAAGTGTTTGCGCATTCATACAAAACCCTAACAATTATTATGAGGCAACTGGCAATAGCACTAGTTGTAGTGACAGTGGAATAA
>JAUVAY010000088.1 GCA_030591505.1 Flavobacteriales bacterium
ACGATAATAATTTTAATTGGAAGGCAGGGCTTAATTATGTTTATAATCCTAAGGAAGTTTCTTGGAAACCTTTTTCAAAATCCAAGTTTTTCCGCTCTTCAAACTGGTGGAAATTAATTAAGGATTTTAACATAGGCTTAGTGCCAAAACAATTGGTATTTAGAACAGATATAAGTCGTACGTATACAGAAAAACTTTTGAGATCCAATGTAGATCTTCCTTATGATATACCTCAAATCCCACAATTTACTAAGTCATATAACTGGGGCCGTAATTACGTATTTAAATATGATATCAGTCGAGGATTACGATTTGATTATACAGCAAATAATCAATCGCTAATCTATGAACCGGATGGTGCAATAAATAAAGCTGATCAAGCTTGGCAAGCATACAAAGACACTGTATGGACCTCAATTAAAAATTTAGGTGAAAACCAAAGTTTCAATCAGAGTTTTAGCCTTAATTATACTCTTCCATTAAGCAAGTTGCCAATCACAGATTGGATAAGTGCAACGGCAAGGTACACCGCTTCCTATGAGTGGATGCGTGCTCCTCTTTCTCAGGATACTCTTGGTCATACCATTCAAAATTCCAATAATATCTCGTTTAACAGTCAGTTTAATATGGTAAACCTTTATAATAAAGTAGGTTTCCTTAAAAAGATAAACCAAAAGTATTCGAATACCGGACGACGAAGAAGTGCGTCAAGAAGTAGGGGGGCATCTCCTAAATCGGAAGAAAAAGATGGGAATAAGAAAAAGGACAAAGAAGGCAAATTTAGTGTGACCGACACCTTTTTCAGGATCGTTATGATGTTGAAAAATGTTTCGGCAACCTACTCCCAGACAAATGGATTAGGGATGCCTGGCTATAATCAAAAAACCCAAATGTTTGGTTTAAATGAAAGCTTTATGGCCCCTGGTTGGGACTTTATAGCTGGTAAACAAACCGGTTATGGTGAAACCGGAGATTTTGGAGATTATGCAGCCACGAATGAATGGCTTGTTAAACAACCACTTTTAAATAATAAGTACTTAAAAGCAAACACAGAACAATTCAATCTTCGTGCAAATATTGAACCTATTCCTCATATGCGTCTTGAAATAACATCTCAACAAACGCGATCTACAACACGAAGTTCTTTTTACAGGTGGGTTTATGATGATCCTTTAAATCCTGACCTTGGTGGAGAGTTTGAAGATCAATCGCCTATTCAAAGTGGAAACTTAAGTCAATCTGTTACTACGGTGAATACCTCATTTGTAGGTATGGATGAGAATTATGTTTCTGATGTTTATGATACTTTTTTAAGAAACCGACCTGTTTCTTCAAAAAGACTAGCGGATGAAAGCGGTTTAGGTTTATCTGAAATTAATGGTTATTACGATGGTTATGGCTCTTCACAGCAACAAGTAGTTATCACCTCATTTATTGCGGCTTACTCGAAAAGGAATGTTGAAACCATACCGGCTCAACTTGTAAACAGTTTTCCTGCTATTAATTGGAGGGTAACATATGATGGTTTTATGAAATCCAAATTCTTTAAAAAGTATTTCAAAACATTTACCATATCTCATGCTTATCGATCTACATTAACGGCAGGTTGGGCATCAAATCTTGATTATGGTGTTGACCTAAATGGAATCCCGAACCGAGATATCAATCAAAATTTCATTTCTGAAGAAATGGTAAATGCAATAACCATAGCAGAACAGTTTGGTCCATTGATAAATGTGGATATGCAATGGAACAATTCGATAATTACAAAGGTTGAGTTTAATAGAGATCGTATGGTAACATTGAATATGTCTAACCTGCAAGTACTTGAAATAACAGGTCAGGAATATGTAATTGGATTAGGTTATCGTATATCTGATGTTAAATTGCCATTTAAAATTGGCAGAAAAGCAATAAAAAGTGACCTAACCTTACGAGGTGATCTTAATATTCGAAATTCGTTTACTGTTACTCGCTCAGAAGCAGATATAGTAAGCGATACAGTGTTTAGTCAAAACCTTTTAACCGCTGGTAATACGAATATAAGCGTGAAATTTGCCGCTGATTATATTATTAATAGAAGATTAAATGTTCGTTTTTTCTATGATCAACAAATTCTAAAACCTCAACTTTCAACTAGCTTCCCGACCTCGAATATTAGTACTGGATTAAGTTTGCGCTTTACTTTGTCTCAGTAATCAAGGAATGAAAAACACTATTGAATTAAAATAAAAAAAAGTTACTTTTGAAAAATATTTTTACGATATGAATGTACCCGCCGATTTAAGTTATACAAAAGACCATGAATGGATAAAGGTTGATGGTGATACATTAACAATAGGAATTACTGATTTTGCCCAAGGTGAATTAGGTGATATTGTTTATGTTGAAGTAGAAACGGAAGGAGAATCATTGGATGCTCAGGAAGTTTTTGGAACGATCGAAGCTGTTAAAACAGTTTCTGATATGTTTCTACCTGTTAGTGGTAAAATAACAGAATTTAATGAGGCACTTGAGTCTAACCCTGAGTTGATCAATTCAGACCCTTATGGTAAAGGTTGGATCATAAAAGTAAAAATGGAAGATGCATCTCAAGTGGATGAGCTTCTGAATGCTGCCGCTTACCAAGAGTTACTTGGATAAACTTGGCATAAAGATTGCTTTCTAGAAACAGTTAAAAAGTTAAAGAACATGGAAGAAAAAAAGAGCCCAAATGCTAATTTAGAGAAGAAGAAAGGCGCGTATTTTGCTGTTGGATTAATGATGTCATTGGCGTTGATTCTTGGATTATTTGAACTTAAAACTTTTGATCTTGTTGTGGCCGATCTTGGTCAGTTACATTTAGATCTGATGGAAGAGGAAGTTATTCCAGTTTCCCAACAAGCCCCACCTCCTCCTCCCCCTCCTCCTGCTCCAACAACTCAAATTCAAATTGTTGAAGACGATGAGGAAATAGAAGACGAGTTGGAGATTGAAGACATGGAAGTGGATGAAGAAACTGAAATTGTCGTTGAGATCGTTGAAGAAGAAGAGGAAATTCATGAAGAAGAAATCTTTACTATCGTTGAGAAAATGCCAGAATTTCCAGGAGGAACTAAAAAATTATTTGGATACTTAGGGAAAAATATCGAATACCCTCCTATGGCAAAAGATGCCGGTATAAAAGGAAAAGTATACGTAACATTTGTTGTTGACAAAGACGGTTCAATTACTGATGTAAAAGTACTTCGTGGTATTGGCGGAGGATGTGATGAAGAAGCAATTAGAGTTGTAAAAGGAATGCCTAGATGGTCTCCTGGAAAACAACGTGGAAAATCAGTACGCGTTCAATACAATCTACCGATCAATTTTATATTGAAATAAATAATTCAACATATATATATTCTTAAACCCTGGCTAAATAGTCAGGGTTTTTTGTTGCAATTAACTAAGCCTTTAAAGTTTGGTATAATCCTTGAATGTTTTTGCTTGAACCAATATATATTAATATGGAACGTAAAAAACAAATCAAGGCAGACCTTGAAAAGAAGAGAGGCGTTTATTCTTCTATCGCTTTACTATTTGCTTTCGCAATTGTTCTTATTGCATTCGAATACAGAACAACATCAGGAGCTTTCGAAGAACCTGATCAGACCGCAATTCCCGATCTATTTGAGGAAGACCCTTCTATCGTTTCCTTTGTAAAACCTCCTCCTCCACCACCTCCTCCGCCCGTGGTCAACCTTTCATTCCTGATCGATGAAAATCCGGATGAAGACCCCATCGAGTTCGCCAGTATAGATATCGATGAGGATACTAAGATTAAACCTATTGTCGTCCCTAAACTAGTTGAGGAAGTAATCATCGAAGATAATATTCCGGTCCTCATTGCGGAAAAAATGCCTGAATTCCCGGGAGGATTAAAAAGCCTTTTTTCATATTTAGGTAATAATATAAACTACCCGATCATAGCAAAAGATACAGGTATTGAAGGAATCGTATTTGTGAGTTTTGTAATTGCTAAAGACGGATCGATCACTACCGTTAAAGTATTGCGCGGGATTGGCGGCGGATGCGATGAAGAAGCTATGAGAGTAGTAAATGCAATGCCTAAATGGAAACCTGGAAAGCAAGGAGGTAGAAAAGTTGCCGTACAGTATAATATCCCCATCAACTTTGTTTTAAAGTAGATTAGCAATTATACACGACATTTAAAGATCATACATGTTAGGTTTAAAAGAGATCATCTCGACTTGAGGTGGTCTCTTTTTTTTGTAGTTTCATAGAAAAAAAAGATGCTCGAAAAAGCGATCCAAATTGCCGTTCAAATTGATAACGAAGCAGTAGATGATTTGAGTACTGATCAACTTAAAGAAATCATCTCCTTGATCGATTACACTACGCTTAATGATACCGACACTTCCGAATCCGTAAGGAATTGGATGATGGAATCGATTCGTGTAATGAAAGAAGCAGGAAGTTATTGCGGTGGGTGGTGTGTATATCCTGAATTCGTTCCTCTTCTTAATGAAAACAGAGATCAGCTACCTATTTCCATAGCCTGTGTGAGCGGTAATTTTCCTTCAGGAAAAGCGATGTCCCAACTAAAAGTGGAGGAATCGGTGTATGCAGAATCGATGGGTGCGGAAGAAATAGATGTTGTTATTAATAAAGGATGGGCGCAAGAAGGCAATTTTGCTAAAATTGAAAAAGAACTGGCTCTTATAAAGGGATCATTAAATAATGCCCATTTAAAGGTAATAATGGAAACAGGCTTACTCGATCCTGAGCAAATAATGAATGTTTCTCAAGCAGCTATAAGAGGCGGAGCAGATTTCATTAAAACCTCTACAGGCAAGACCGAAAAAGGAGCTAGTCTGGAAGCTGTATCAATAATGTGTCATGTAATAAAAGAACATTACGATCAAACAGGGTATAGAGTTGGAATCAAACCATCCGGTGGAATATCCACTTCGAAGGAAGCTGCAAAATATGTTCAGCTCGTAAGAACAATTTTAGGAGACGCCTGGGTCGATAATAAATTATTTAGAATAGGTGCAAGCCGTTTACTTCAAAATGCAATTAATGACCTAAATAAATAAATGGGAGACGGGAGATGGAAGACGGAAGACGGAAGATGTGTACATCCCTGATTATAGTTGACCGTTTTATTATTTAACCACTATGGCACAAAGAAATTACGCAAAGTTCGCAAGGCAAATAAAAATGGGGACTCCAAAGGAGTTCAATAATTGTTGCCCGGGATGAAGTCCTTGGTATTGGGAAGACGGAAGACGAAGGATGAGAATCGTTAAAGAACAGTATTTAATATAAAATACGCCAAGATCAATTATTGAAGAAATAATATTTAATCTTGCAAAAAATTCATTTCATGGAAAAGATCATTAGTGGAATTCAACAAATTGGGATTGGAAATACGAATCTTGAAAAGAATTGGGCATGGTACCGTAAATATTTCGGCATGGATGTACCTGTTTTAAGAGAAGCTGCTCCCGCACCGTTAATGATCGATTATACTGGGAATGAAGTCCAAAGCAGGGATGCGGTCATCGCCTTAAACACGAAAGGTGGAGGTGGTTTTGAAGTATGGCAATTTACTTCCAGAGAAGCACAAGCAGCATCATTTGAATTGGGTTTGGGTGACCTAGGGATCTTTATCTGTAAAATGAAAAGTGCTGACGTAAAAGCGAGTTACAATTTTTTTAAAAGTGAAGGGCTTGAACTCTTGGGTGAGATAAGTAAAACTCCTGAAGGTAAAGAACACTTTTTTATGAAAGATCCAATTGGAAATATTTACGAAATACAATCGTGTATTGATTGGTTTGGTCCGGTAAAAGATGCAAAGACAGGTGGAACTTCAGGAGCTATAATAGGTGTTTCGAATATCGATGAATCGCTTAAATTATATAGAGACATCCTTGGTTTCTCATCCATCATTTATGATGAAACCGGCGTTTTTGAAGATTTAAAAGTACTTCCTGGAGGTGATAAAAAAGTAAGAAGAGTATTGTTGCATCACCCGGCTCCATTAAAAGGACCTTTTAGTGAGATGTTAGGACCCGTATTTATCGAATTAGTACAATTAATAGATGAAAAAGGAGGCCCAATTTACAAAGACCGCATGTGGGGAGATCAAGGATTTATTCACTTGTGTTTTGATGTGAGAAACATGGATGCCTTAAAAGAAGAATGTGCTGCAGCCAGCTTTCCATTTACAGTAGATAGTCAGGAATCATTCGACATGGGAGAAGCGGCAGGACGGTTTTCTTATATTGAAGATCCGGATGGGACATTAATAGAATTTGTAGAAGCTCATAAGTTACCAATATTGAAAAAATGGGGCTGGTATCTTGATCTTGGAAATAGAGATCAGGAAAAACCATTGCCTCGATGGATTCTTCGTGCCATGCGTTTTGGACGAAGAAAAGATTAATTCGAAATAGTCAAACTCTTATCAAATAAAAGCTTCACTTTACCCGTATTCATTATATTTACCCAAATTTTTCACAATTGTCAATAGCCGCAACACGAACACCCGCCGAAATGAGCGTGAAGGAGATCAAAGCTCCTGTTGAAAAGGTTATGCAAGAATTTGAAAAGCGCTTTAAGGCTACGATGAAAAGTAATACCGCGCTTTTAGACAAAATCACTCATTATATTATTAAGAGAAAGGGGAAGCAAATGCGCCCTTTATTTGTTTTTCTTTCTGCAGGAATTTTTGGAGAAGTAAACGATCGAAGTTATACATCGGCAACCTTAATTGAACTTTTACATACGGCAACGCTTGTGCATGATGACGTGGTTGATGAAGCCTATCAAAGAAGAGGATTCTTCTCCATCAATGCCTTATGGAAAAATAAGATCGCTGTATTGGTAGGTGATTATTTACTTTCAAAAGGCTTGCTTGTTTCTGTAGAAAATGGTGAATTCGGCATGCTAAAGATCATAAGTAATGCGGTGAGTCAGATGAGTGAAGGTGAACTATTACAAATTGAAAAATCAAGATTATTAAATATTGATGAAGAGGTCTACTTTACCGTAATTCGTCAGAAAACCGCCTCCTTAATTTCGGCCTGTTGCGAAGCAGGAGCAGCGTCTACGTGTGAGGATAAAGGGCGACAAGAAGAATTAGCAAAATTTGGGGAATATACAGGGATTGCTTTTCAGATCAAAGATGACCTTTTTGATTATGGCTTTGGTCAGAATATTGGGAAACCTACCGGAATAGATATTAAAGAACGGAAATTAACCTTACCCTTAATTCATGCCTTAGAAAGCGCAAGTAAAAAAGAGAAAAGGTGGGTGAAGAAGATTCTTAAAAACGAGAATGAGAATCCAAAAAAAGTAAAAGAACTTATGCAATGGGTACTTGATTCGGATGGCATAGCTTATACCGAAAAAGCAATGTTAGCCTACCGCGATAAGGCCTTAAATATATTAAAAAACCTTCCTCAAAATCAATTTACAGAAGCCTTGGAAGGTCTTGTTCATTATACAATAAATAGAAAAAAATAAGCCTTATGAAAAGGATCATTTTACTAGGGACTATCGTCGTCTTTCTGTATTCCTCATGCAAAAAAGAAACTCAATGGCTTATTAGTGAAGTCTATTCTAACGGTCAGGCAAAAATTGAACAAGAGTATTACTTAGAGGGGAATGATACTGTTTTCATATACCAACGAATTCTTAGTGTTAATGGGAACCTTCAAATAGAAGGTGTTTTAGAAAATGGAGAGCGACATGGAATGTGGAAATCATACTATCCAAATGGAAATGTATGGAGCAAAACAGGATTTATTAATGGGAAAAGCGAAGGAGAAACAATAACATTCTACCCCAATGGACAAATTCGCTATACAGGATTTTATAGCGAAGGAGAGAAGGATGGTGAATGGCAATGGTACGATTCAACGGGTGTTGTAATGAAAAATGCAAGCTTTTAAGATAAAAAGAGCAAGAGAACTTGACCTTTTAGCTTCATTCATTACCTTTCTATCTTCATTAGAATTGGAATAGTTGAGTATTCAACATGGCAGGAAAAATAAAGAGACAAACGATTGATACTATTTTTGAGACCGCTCGAATAGAGGAGGTTATTGGTGAGTTTGTTCAGTTAAAAAAAGCCGGCTCAAATTACAAAGGTCTAAGTCCTTTTACCAATGAGAAGACCCCTTCTTTTATGGTTTCGCCTGCCAAACAGATCTTTAAATGCTTTAGCACAGGAAAAGGTGGGAATGTTGTTTCATTTTTAATGGAGCAGGAGCACATGACCTATCCGGAAGCCCTCCGTTTCCTGGCAAAAAAATACAATATTGAGATAGAGGAGGATGAAGCCGAATCTCCAGAAGAAAAAATTGCTTTAAACGAGCGCCAAAATTTAGAAGTAGTTAGCAAATTCGCCCAAGAGTACTTTAGCGATTCGTTATTAAATTCGGATGAAGGAAAAGCGATTGGCCTTAGCTATTTTAAAGAAAGAGGGTTCAGTACTGAGACCATCGAAACTTTTCAGTTAGGTTATAGTCCAGATAAGAGCAACGCATTGATCAATGCAGCTAAAGAAGGGCAATATTCTATAGAGTACCTTGAAAAAGCAGGGCTGATCAAGCGTTCCGGCGATCGTCAATTTGACTTTTTTAGAGGTCGGGTCATATTTCCTATTCATAATCTTACAGGTAAACCCATTGCTTTTGGAGCACGAACCTTAAAGAGCGACACCAAAACCGCCAAGTACTTCAATTCACCTGAGAGTGAATTATATCATAAGAGTAAAGTTTTATATGGTATTTATCAGTCGAGATCTACCATTGTAAAAGAAGACAATTGCTTTCTAGTTGAGGGTTATACCGACGTTATTTCCTTATATCAAGCAGGCGTTCATAATGTTGTAGCCTCCTCAGGGACCTCACTCACAGCCGATCAGGTTCGCTTGATAAAACGCTACACTTCCAATATTACCATTTTATATGATGGTGATCCTGCGGGAATAAAAGCTTCATTTAGAGGGATCGATATTATTCTTGAAGCGGGAATGAATGTAAAAGTGATCTTATTCCCAGAGGGAGAGGATCCGGATTCCTATGCAAGAAGTGTAAATGCGGAAACACTTAAAGAATATTTAAAGAAAGAACAAGTAGATTTCATCGTCTTTAAATCGAGGGTTTTACAAGATGAAGCAGGAGATGATCCGGTAAAAAAGGCCGCATTGGTCAGAAATATTCTGGAAAGCATCGCACTCGTTCAAGATTCTATTCTTCGCTCCTTTTATATAAAAGAATGTTCGCGCTTACTCGATATAGAAGAGAGTAACCTTCTTATTGAACTCAATAAATTTTTACGGAAAAAGCAATACCAGAAAGCGGGACAAGTTCCACCACCTGACGTTCAAATAAAAGCAACTCAGCCTGCTCGTAAAAAAGAAAATAAACTCAGTTCTCAGCTCCTGGAGATTGATATTCTAACTAAGTTATTGCAGTACGGAAATCAGCGAATCACTATTGATCTGCTCGATGAAGCAAATAATAAAAGCAAAGTTGATAGCTCTATAGCAGACTATATATTACTGGAAATTGATAACGATGTTTTTGATTTTAGAATTGATGGTTATAAGCGCATACTTGATGAATTCAGGTCGATTGAGATAGAAAATACGCCTGCTTTACAACATCATTTTCTTAATCATAATGATGAAGAAATTCGCTCCTTAACCACCGATATATTAATCTCTCCTTATGAATTAAGCGCTGGATGGAAAGAAAAGCATCGGATCCTTACCGAAATGGAAGATAGTAGTGTACATGTTTTAAAATCGACGATAGAGAGAAGTGTGTTCGCATACAAACTAAGAAATATTGAGTTATTGATCCAGGAAAAGGAAATCGAATTAAAAAAGGTTTACGAAAACTCTAAGGAGGATGATAGCTATTTTATTTTATTGGACGAAGTAAAAAAATTAGACAAGGCAAGAATTCACTTTTCATTAAAATTAACCCGTGTATTTTCACATTAAAATTAAATAAATGAATCTCGATCTCAAGGGCAGAACAGCATTAGTATGTGGAAGCACGCAAGGTATTGGAAAGGCAAGTGCGATGGAATTAGCTGAATTAGGAGCTAGCGTTATTTTACTATCCCGTAATGAAGGTAAGTTAAAAGAAGTGCAGGGAGAGTTAGCTGTAAACAATGACCAGAAACATCATTATTATGTAGCTGATTTTTCGAAAACAGATAATGTAAAGGAAGTAATTCAAACTATTGTTGCTGAACATAGTATCCATATTCTTGTAAACAATACAGGTGGACCAGCGGGCGGTGCTATAATTGCGGCTGAAGGTGAAGCTTTTATCAATGCCTTCAACCAACATTTGATCAATAATCATACACTTGCTCAGGCGGTGATCCCGGGAATGAAGGCGGCACAATTTGGGCGTGTGATCAACATTATTTCCACCTCTGTAAAGGCTCCTTTAAATGGATTAGGCGTATCGAATACCATTCGAGGTGCGGTGGCTAGTTGGTCGAAGACCATGGCCAATGAACTGGGTCAGTTTGGCATTACGGTAAACAATGTATTACCGGGCGCCACAATGACAGCGAGGTTGGATTCGATAGCTGAGAATAAAGCGAATAAAACGGAAAGCACGAAAGAGGAAATCTTAAAGCAGATGGCGAGTTCAGCTCCGGCGCAGCGTGTAGGACAGGCGGAGGAGATCGCTAATGCCGTGGCCTTTTTAGCTTCTCCGGCAGCGGCATATATCAATGGCATCAACTTGCCTGTAGATGGAGGAAGGACGCCTTGTTTGTAGGGATTTATTAAGGTTCATTTACTATTACTCATATAATCTTGCCATTGTACCAGCAGGTATTTATCACGGTTTTTTTCCTTTAATGCGAGGAAGCCAAATTCATAGCAAAACAGATAGACATTTCCTTTTTGACTTTTCCAGTAATGGGTAAAGAAATTAGGGTCGAATCCTTTTTCTGTCATCACCTTTTTCCTGATATTGGTGTAGCCTTCTTTATTATAAAGTTTTAGAATTTTTCGATTTGTTTTGAGTTGCTTATCGACTTTAGTAAAAAAACTTATTTTTCCTTCTTCCTTTTTCTTTTCATAATAATGTGCGGATTTACAATAGGAATCGCAGTAGATTTTATCTGCTCTGCCTTTAATTGGGGATTTACAGTATATACAGTAGTTCATACTCGTTTATTTATCGGTTGAATTACACGTTTATTACACGCTTAATTCGACCGTTATTTTATGTTATGGTGCCTTTTTAATCCATATATGCAAAATGACAAAAAATAGTAAGCACTTAATTACACTAAAACACCTATTTATTGGACAATAACAAATCAAAAAAGCAAACTATGAAAAACAAAAAATGCATTACACTTAAACATCTTTTAATAGACAACAAAAAGCACATTGGATTAAAATTCTACCCTGATAAAGTAATTAATGCTTTAGTAAAAAGTATGGATGAAGTTAAATGGAGTGAGAAATATTCAATGATATACTTACTAAACAACAAGTCTAATCTTGACAAGATATTTGAAACATTTAGGGGGCAAGCCTGGGTCAATGGAAGTCATTTTTTTTCTAACCGCCCTATAAACAATGGAAATATTAGTCCTGATATCACTTACATAAAGAAACGTGAACTTCCTATAAATTATCGTCGTTGTCCGGATGAATTCTTACAAAAACTAGTATTAAAAAGATATTCAAAGCACACCGTAAAAACGTATGTTTCTATGTTTGAGCGCTTCATTAATCATTATAAAGACCAAGAATTATTGAGCATAAACGAAGTTGACATTCGTGAATTTCTTCAGTCACTTGCGAGCAAAAACCTCTCCAATTCATACATAAATCAGATGGTTAATGCAATAAAATTTTATTACGAGGTTGTAATGGAGATGCCCAACCGTTTTTATGCTATAGAACGTCCAAACAAAGAAAAAAAATTACCTGAAGTAATCTCAAAAGAAGAGATTGGAGCTATTATTAAAAACACTAATAACATCAAACACAAATGCATTGTCAGTTTACTTTATTCAGCCGGTTTAAGACGAGCCGAACTACTAAATTTAAAACTATCAGATATCGATAGTAAACGTATGGTGATAAATGTAAAAAACGGTAAGGGAAATAAAGATCGAATAACGATTTTGAGTCAATCGGTTTTAAAAAATCTCCGCAGCTATTTTATAGAATGGAAACCAAAAGTATATTTGTTCGAAGGGTTAACAGGAAAGGCATACAGTGGTGAGAGTGTATTAAAGATAGTAAAAAAGGCAGCACAAAAAGCTGGGATTAAAAAGAATGTTTATCCACATATGTTGCGTCATAGTTTTGCCACCCACTTGTTAGAAGCAGGAACAGATCTTCGTTATATACAGGTATTGTTGGGTCATAGCAGTACTCGAACCACAGAAATTTACACACGAGTTGCAATTAACAATATAAAAGCAATTGAAAGTCCAATCGATAGTCTATTTTTGGATGAATAACAAAACACGCACATAAGGTATATAAACGTCATAGTACGTTTACCCCGTTGTTACCTACCATATGGCAAAGGCAATTATATTTCTATCGATTATTATAATGATTACTTCCTGTACAGAAAGTCCTGAAATAATAGGTTCATGGGTTGAAATTACGGAGAAAGATGATAATTATATTC
>JAUVAY010000199.1 GCA_030591505.1 Flavobacteriales bacterium
AATCAAGATATTTAATATCATCCTGCTCTTTAATTCCAGGATTTATTACTACATAACGTTCGTAATAAATTATCATATCGAGTTTTTTGGTTGGAAGACCAATTAAGTAACCAATTTTATTTGGTAAAGATTTGAAATACCAGATATGGGCAACGGGAACTACTAATGAGATGTGCCCCATTCTTTCGCGGCGTACTTTTTTCTCTGTTACTTCAACACCACAGCGGTCACAAACAATTCCTTTGTAGCGAATTCGTTTGTATTTACCACAATGGCATTCATAATCTTTGACGGGTCCGAAAATGCGCTCACAAAATAAACCGTCACGTTCAGGTTTATATGTTCTATAGTTTATCGTTTCGGGTTTTAAAACTTCCCCAAATGATCTTTCCAGAATTTCTTCGGGTGAAGAAAGACCTATTGAAACTTTTGAAAAACTAATTTTTGCTTTATTATCTTTTCTGAATGCCATAATACTAATTAAAAATCATTAAAACAGAACCAATTCTCTAAAGAATATGGATACTACTCCATTCTTACGCTAAGCCCCAAACCTCTAAGTTCGTGCAATAATACATTGAGTGATTCAGGAATACCTGGTTGCGGCATAGGCTCTCCTTTAACAATAGCTTCATAAGCTTTAGCTCTACCCATCACATCATCCGATTTAACTGTAAGTACTTCCTGAAGAATATGCGCTGCACCAAATGCTTCGAGAGCCCAAACTTCCATTTCACCAAAACGCTGACCACCAAATTGTGCTTTACCTCCTAATGGTTGCTGCGTAATTAATGAATATGGCCCAATTGAACGAGCATGCATTTTGTCTTCAACCATGTGCCCCAGTTTCATCATGTAGATGATACCAACAGTTGCAGGCTGGTCAAACGGTTCTCCCGTTTCTCCATTAATAAGCTGAGTTTCTCCAAATCTTGGAACACCAGCTTTATCAGTGTATTCACAAATCTCATCCAAAGACGCTCCATCAAAAATTGGAGTTGCAAATTTCAGCCCCAAATTCTTACCCGCCCAACCTAGTACAGTTTCATATATCTGTCCAAGATTCATCCGGGATGGTACGCCAAGTGGGTTAAGTACAATATCAACAGGTGTTACGTCTTCTAGAAACGGCATATCTTCGTGACGAACAACACGCGAAACAATACCTTTGTTTCCATGTCGCCCCGCCATTTTATCACCAATTTGAAGTTTCCGCTTTTTGGCAATGTAAATTTTTGCGAGCTGAATAATTCCTGCTGGAAGTTCATCTCCAATTGTTACATTATATCTTTCACGTCGTGAAGCAGCTTCTGCTTCCTTATGTTTCATTATGTAATTATTGATTACCCTGAATATCAAATAGTTCTTCGCTTTGTCTGTTGTCCATTTTGCTGGATTAACATTCATGTAATCAAGTTCCTGCAATTGTTTTAAGGTAAACTTAACTCCTTTTGGAATAATTTCTGTTCCATAATAATCTTTTACTCCTTGCGAAGTTTTTCCACTTACAAGATTAAAAAGTTTATCTTCAAGTTTTGATTTTATAGCTGTAGTTTCTCGTTCTAATCTCTCATCAATCGAATCAAGAAGCGATTTTGTTGCTTTACCTTTTTTATCTTTAGCTACCCGCGAGAACAATTTTTTCTGGATAACGACACCCGACAATGATGGAGATGCTTTTAATGAAGCATCTTTTACATCCCCTGCTTTATCACCAAAAATTGCGCGTAATAGTTTTTCTTCCGGAGAAGGATCAGATTCTCCTTTCGGAGTAATTTTTCCAATAAGAATATCGCCTGGTTTAACATCAGCTCCCACACGAATAAGACCATTCTCATCCAAATTGCGAGTTGCCTCCTCACTAACATTAGGAATATCTGAAGTAAATTCTTCAACTCCACGTTTAGTGTCGCGTACTTCCAGACTATATTCGTCAACATGAACAGATGTAAATACATCTTCACGCACTATTCTTTCTGAAATTACAATTGCATCTTCATAATTGTATCCCTGCCATGGCATAAATGCAACCATCAGGTTTCTACCCAAAGCCAATTCACCTTGGTCGGTTGCATAACCCTCGGTAAGAATTTGTCCTTTTAAAATGCGCTGACCTTTTTCAACAATCGGCTTTAAATCAACCGTTGTTCCCTGATTTGATTTTTTGTATTTCTGTAATTCATATGTTACCACATCAGGCTCTAAACTCACAAATCGATCTTCTTCAGCAACATCATAACGTATAATAATTTGTTTTGCATCAACAAATTCTATTACTCCATCAAATTCAGCTTTTACCAAAATCATCGAATCAGCTGCTGCTCTTCCTTCCAATCCGGTTCCAACAATTGGAGCTTCGGGTCTTAATAGAGGAACTGCCTGGCGCATCATATTTGAGCCCATTAACGCACGGTTCGCATCATCGTGTTCAAGAAAAGAAATTAACGATGCAGCCACAGAAGCAATCTGATTTGGACCAACATCCATTAACTCAACGTCTCCTTTATTAACAACCGGATAATCACCATCAAGTCTGGATTTTACCTTTTCATTAACAAAGTTACCGTCTGGGTCAATAGGAGCATTTGCCTGAGCAATTACGTGACCTTCTTCCTCTTCTGCAGTTAAATAAACTGCACCTGTTTCGGAAAGATCAACTTTACCTTCGGTTACTTTTCTGTATGGTGTGGATATAAAACCAAGATCATTTATTTTAGCAAACACACATAATGACGAAATTAATCCAATATTTGGTCCCTCTGGTGTTTCAATCGGACAAAGTCGTCCGTAGTGAGTAAAGTGAACATCACGTACCTCAAAACCTGCTCTTTCTCTAGATAAACCACCAGGTCCAAGCGCCGACATACGGCGTTTATGTGTCATTTCAGCTAAAGGATTCGTTTGATCCATAAACTGAGACAGTGCATTCGTTCCGAAGAAAGAATTAATTACGGATGATAATGTTTTTGAATTGATAAGATCAATTGGAGTAAAAACTTCATTATCCCTAACATTCATTCTTTCACGAATTGTACGAGCCATACGAGCCAAACCAACACCAAATTGGTTAAACATTTGTTCGCCTACTGTTCGTACTCTTCTGTTACTTAAGTGGTCAATGTCATCAACATCGGTTTTAGCATTTACCAATTGAATCAAATGCTTGATAATTTCAATTATATCTTCTTTGGTAAGAACCCGACTATCAACACTACTACTTAAGTTTAATTTCTTATTAATTCTGTAACGACCTACTTCCCCAAGATCATATCTTTTATCTGAAAAGAAAAGTTTGTCGATAACATCTCTTGCTGTAGCTTCATCTGGCGGTTCAGAATTTCTTAACTGGCGATAAATATGTAATACAGCCTCTTTTTCAGAATTACAAGGATCTTTTTGTAAAGTGTTATATATGATACTAAAATCGGCTGTATTAATATTTTCCTTATGAAGCAAAATAGTTTTAGCACCTGATTCAAGTATTTCCTCGATATGGTCGTTCTCAATAACGGTTTCCCTATCAATAATAATTTCGTTTCGTTCAATGGAAACCACCTCACCTGTATCTTCATCAACAAAGTCTTCAATCCACGACTTTAAAACACGCGCAGCAAGCTTACGGCCAACTACTTTTTTAAGTCCTGATTTTGAAACCTTAATTTCGTCTGCGAGGTTAAATATTTCTAA
>JAUVAY010000041.1 GCA_030591505.1 Flavobacteriales bacterium
GAGGTGATTTTAAAACAGTGTAAATCTTTTTGTTGGTTGGAAGTGGAATTGGACCACTAATAACCGCACCTGTTGACTTCACTGTTTTTACGATCTTCTCTGCTGACTTGTCAACCAAGTTGTGATCATATGATTTTAATTTTATTCTTATTCTTTGGCTCATCTTATAAATAATTAAGCTTCAACATTTCCTTTAACTTTCGCAATCACTTCTTCAGAGACATTCTTAGGAGCTTGACTATAATTAGAAAACTCCATAGTAGAAGATGCTCTACCAGATGTAATTGTTCTTAATTGTGTAACATATCCAAACATTTCAGAAAGTGGAACTTTTGCTTTAATAACCTTCGCTCCATTTCTATCATCCATTCCTTCAACTTGCCCTCTTCTTCTATTAAGGTCACCGATAACATCACCCATACTTTCCTCAGGTGTTACCACCTCCAACTTCATGATAGGCTCAAGTAAAACCGGATTAGCTTGTGGAAGTGCATGTCTGAATGCCAGTTTTCCAGCTATTTCGAATGATAATTGATCCGAGTCAACCGCATGAAAAGATCCATCCAATAATATAACTTTCATACTATCGATTGGATAACCCGCAAGAACACCATTTTTCATGGCCGCTTTAAATCCTTTCTCAACAGATGGAATGAATTCTTTAGGAATGTTTCCTCCTTTTACAGAGTTAACAAATTCTAACCCTTCCTCACCATCTTCTCTTGGTCCAATAGTAAATTGGATATCTGCGAATTTACCACGTCCACCAGACTGCTTTTTATAAACTTCTCTATGATTTATAGTTCCTGTGATCGTTTCCTTATATGCAACTTGAGGTGCACCTTGATTCAGTTCAACTTTAAATTCACGTTTCATACGATCAATCAGAATCTCAAGGTGTAATTCACCCATTCCTGAAATGATCGTTTGACCCGTTTCTTCATCAGTCTTAACTTTAAACGTTGGATCCTCTTCAGCTAATTTATTTAGCGCAACTCCAATTTTATCCACATCCGTTTGAGTTTTAGGCTCAATCGCAATTGCAATTACTGGAATTGGAAATTCCATTGATTCCAATACGATCGGATGCTTGTCATCACAAAGAGTATCTCCTGTTCTAACATCTTTAAATCCAACTGCTGCTCCAATATCTCCAGCTTCCAATTCTTCAATTGGATTTTGTTTGTTAGAGTGCATTTGATATAAACGAGAAATTCTTTCCTTTTTTCCTGAACGCATATTTTGGATATACGACCCAGCCTTTAAAGCTCCAGAATAAGTTCGTACAAAACACAAACGACCAACGAATGGGTCAGTTGCAATTTTAAACGCTAAAGCAGAAGTCGGTGCTTCTTTACTTGGCTCTCTAGTCGTCTCTTCTCCTGTATTAGGGTTGATACCATGAATAGCATCTATATCCATTGGAGAAGGTAAAAAAGATATTACCGCATCCAATACTGTTTGAACTCCTTTGTTTTTAAACGCAGAACCACAAAGCATTGGTGTGATTGACATATTAATAGTTGCAATACGAATAGCTTTTCTAATCTCTTCAGCAGTAATTGAATCAGGATCTTCAAAGAATTTTTCCATTAACTCTTCATCAGATTCAGCAACAGACTCTACTAATTTCTCTCTCCACTCTGTTACATCCTCCATCAATTCAGAAGGAATCTCTACTTCTTCATAGGTCATCCCCATGTCATCCTCATTCCAAATAATTCCTTTCATTGTGATCAGATCAACAACTCCTTTAAAGTCATCTTCTGCACCAATTGGAATTTGAAGAGGAACTGGGTTCGCACCTAATCGTTCCTTTACTTCGCTAATAACATTTAAAAAGTTGGCACCAGCACGGTCCATCTTGTTAACAAATCCAATACGAGGCACATTATATTTATCTGCTTGTCTCCACACAGTCTCCGACTGCGGCTCCACTCCTGATGAAGCGCAGAATAAAGCAACCGCACCATCTAAAACACGAAGTGAACGCTCAACTTCAACTGTGAAATCAACGTGACCAGGTGTGTCAATGATGTTTACTCTAAATTCTTTTGTGTCAGCTATCTTTTCACCTTGAACTGTTGGATAATTCCAAAAACAAGTAGTAGCAGCTGAAGTAATTGTAATACCTCTTTCCTGCTCTTGCTCCATCCAGTCCATGGTCGCAGCACCATCATGTACTTCTCCAATTTTGTGAGAAATACCAGTATAATACAATACACGCTCAGTGGTAGTGGTTTTACCCGCATCCACGTGGGCCATAATCCCAATGTTTCGTGTATATGTTAAATCCCTTTTAGCCATCTCACTTAAAATCTAAAATGTGAAAATGCCTTATTCGCTTCAGCCATTCTGTGTGTATCTTCCTTCTTCTTAAAAGCTCCACCTTCTTCTTTCGCACCAGCCATGATCTCATTTGCTAATCTTTGCGCCATGGTCTTGTCATTACGCTTTCTTGCAAACCCTATCATCCACTTCATCGCTAAAGACTCTTTACGACTATCACGAACTTGTTGTGGAATTTGGAAAGTTGCCCCTCCAACCCTTCTACTTCTTACCTCAACAGCCGGAGTAATATTTTTTACTGCAGTTTTCCATGATTCTAGTCCACTTTCTGAAGTTTTATCTTCAATAATGTCCATAGCATCATAAAATATTTTGAATGCTGTATTCTTCTTACCTTTTAACATAAGGTTATTGACAAATTTTGTCACGACAACCTCATTAAATCTTGGATCTGGCAAGATTATTCTTTCTTTTACTTTTCTTCTTCTCATAACTTCAGGAAATTATTTTTTAGGACGTTTTGTTCCGTACTTAGATCTTCGCTGGGTTCTTCCTTCAACCCCTGCTGTATCCAATGCACCACGAACTACGTGATATCTTACACCCGGAAGGTCTTTTACCCTTCCACCACGAACTAAAACGATGGAGTGTTCCTGAAGGTTATGACCTTCACCACCAATGTAGGCATTAACCTCCTTACCGTTGGTTAACTTTACCCTGGCCACTTTTCGCATAGCCGAGTTCGGCTTTTTAGGAGTAGTGGTGTACACCCGTACACATACCCCGCGTCTTTGCGGACATGAATCCAAAGCAGCTGACTTACTGGTCTTTACCTTGGAAGTTCTTCCTTTTCTTACTAATTGCTGAATAGTAGGCATTATTAAACTCTAATTTATATATATTATTATATCCAAAATCGATTTTCGGGGTGCAAATGTACGAGAATAAATTTAATTAACAACAGACGGTTAAAATTAATATCATAGGAGTTTAAAAGCGCTGAATTTCAACCCGTTTTTTTATCGATTCTCACTGTCTCATGCACCCCATATAGGTTTCTGCCAACCATCATCAAGTAAAGCAAATTGCATTTATCATTGATTTCCATAAAATTAACACGCTTTTTACTAAATTATTTATCGTTTTCAACCACTTGTTAATAAAAAATCTAATTATAATATGTTAACTAATGTGATAATTTAACTTTGCGCCGTGAATTACTTGGAGGAATTAAATGATGCCCAACGACGTGCTGTAGAAACTACTGATGGACCCGTTATGGTGATTGCTGGAGCTGGCTCCGGTAAAACACGTGTACTCACTTATAGAATAGCCCACCTTATCAAAAAAGGCATTGATCCTTTTAATATTCTGGCGCTGACCTTTACCAATAAGGCAGCAAAAGAAATGAAAAGTCGGATCGCCTCAATAGTAGATGCAAGCGAGGCGGCTAATATATGGATGGGAACATTTCATTCTATTTTTGCTCGGGTGCTTCGCTTTGAAGCCGATAAGATTGGTTACCCTTCCAACTTTACTATTTATGATACACAGGATAGTCGCAATGCAATAAAAGCGATAATAAAAGAATTGAACCTCGATGATAAGGTGTATAAACCTTCTGCTGTATTTGGAAGGATATCCAGTGCAAAAAATAATCTGATCGGTCCGGATGACTATATGCAACATCCTGAATTAATTGCCCAAGACGAATCATCAGGAAAATCCCAATTGCGATTCGTCTATAAAAGATATAGTGAAAAATGTCGCCGCTCTGGTGCCATGGATTTTGATGACTTATTATTCAATACTAATATTCTATTCAGAGATCACCCTGATATACTATTAAAATATCAGCACAAGTTTCATCACCTATTAGTAGATGAGTATCAGGATACCAATTATGCTCAATATCTAATAATTAAAAAACTAGCTGCACTCAGAGAAAATATATGCGTGGTTGGCGACGATGCACAAAGTATTTATGCATTCAGGGGAGCGAATATTCAAAACATCCTCAATTTTAAAAATGATTATCCTGATTACCACCTATTTAAACTGGAGCAAAATTATCGATCAACAAAGCGTATAGTTGAAGCAGCAAACTCCATTATTGAAAAGAATAAAGGACAGATAAAGAAAAAGATCTGGACCGCCAATGAAGAAGGTGAATTAATAAAGTTGGTGAAGAATTATACCGACAACGAGGAAGGGTCTTTTGTTGCACAAACTACTTTCGAAATTCATAATCAGGAGAGAAACCCTTTTTCAGATTTTGCTGTCCTTTATCGAACCAATGCTCAATCAAGAGCCCTGGAAGAGGCGATGAGAAAAATAAACATCCCCTACAAAATATACGGAGGGCTATCTTTCTACCAACGAAAGGAAATTAAAGATCTTTTAGCCTATTTCAGACTTACAGTTAATCATAATGATGAGGAGTCTTTATTAAGGGTAATCAATTATCCAGCTCGTGGTATTGGAAAGACGACCATTGAGAAACTACAAGTTGCCGCTTCAGAATATAA
The DNA here is from genome assembly GCA_030591505.1 of Flavobacteriales bacterium. Lineage (GTDB taxonomy): Bacteria > Bacteroidota > Bacteroidia > Flavobacteriales_D > JAHECK01 > JAHECK01. The sequence continues at coordinate 4,818 of JAUVAY010000041.1, forward strand.
CCAGAGTATTTGGAACATAATTGAAGAGATCGCTAACTACCCGATCAATATTAATTCAGGTACAAAAAATAAACTTAGTGATTTTGTTACTTCTATAAAAAGCTACCGAACAATGCACGATACGCATTCAGCATTTGAATTAGGAGAACATATTTCATCAAGCACAGGAATTTTAAAAGAACTTTATTTAGATAAAACACCAGAAGGTGTATCGAGGTACGATAATATTCAGGAAGTATTAAATGGATTAAGAGAATTTACTGAGTCGGAAGATGAGCAAAAAAGCCTGAGTGATTATTTAATTGATGTTGCATTGCTAACTGATGCCGACCAGGATCAGGAGGACGATAGGAATAAAGTTACGTTAATGACAGTTCATGCTGCAAAAGGACTTGAATTTCCATACGTATATATAGTAGGACTAGAAGAAAATCTATTCCCATCCCAAATGTCGGTCTCCTCGAGAAGTGATCTCGAAGAGGAGCGTCGTCTTTTTTATGTTGCGCTTACCAGAGCCAAAAAAAGGGCTTTTTTAAGTTATGCTTTAACACGTTATAAATGGGGTTCGCTTAATAATTGTGAACCCAGTCGATTTATAGAAGAGCTTGATCCATCCTTTATAGATTTCCCAACACAGTCGGGACCACCAAAAAGTGGATTACAAAAAGACGGTTTTAGAAAAAGAACAAGCAGTGCACCACCTGTAAGAAGGAAGCTTCAGTCCTTGCAAAATGCGCAAAAAAGCGAAGGAAGTGCCGGCTCAACACTTGGATTAAAAGAAGGGATGGATGTAGAACATCAACTATTTGGGAAAGGGAAGGTTTTAAAGATAGAAGGAGGAAAAGCAACTGTTTTTTTTCCAAAAGTTGGACAAAAGCAACTCTTACTTAAATTTGCGCGACTTAATATCCTTTAAATAAAAGTATTAGTCAAAGATTAATTGCACAGTTTTATTAGTTAGTTTTGCGATTGATTCCAATTAATTATTAAAAGTAGTAGAATGACAGAATTAAACATGGATTATAATTCAGAAAGACCTGATTTAGTAATTCCTGAGTATGGTAGAAATATTCAACGAATGGTTGAGTATGCTGTGAGTATAAAGAGTAAGGAATTAAGAAACCAAGTTGCACAGGCTATAATAAATGTAATGGGCCAACTCTTTCCTCATTTAAGGGATGAAGAAAACTACAAGCACAAGCTTTGGGATCATATATTTATAATGTCTGATTTTAAACTGGACGTTGAATCTCCGTACCCTATGCCCTCACCTCAACAATTTCAAGAAAAGCCAGAGCGGGTTAACTATCCTACCAATGATATCAAGTATGGACATTACGGTCAGATCCTTGAACAAACATTAAAAACGCTTGTGAATTTTCCTGATGGGGAAGATAAAGATAGGTTGATCGTTGAACTTGCAAATATGATGAAGCGCATGTACATCACAGGAGCACAATCAACAATAAGCGATGAGGTGATCATTCGCCAATTGAAAGAATTTAGTGGAGGAAAAATAGAATGGAAAGAAGAATGGACACTTTCTACTGCAGATGAGCTTGTTCCTCAACAAGTTGTTCAAAATAGAAAACGCAAAAAAACTACAAAGAAAAAAACGCGTAGGAAGTATTAAAATAAACTGTAAAACAGTTAAAAAGGGTGGTGAATAAAAATAGTTCATCACCCTTTTTTTGTCCGCGTTTTTCGATACATTAATCCTTATAAAGGATCATATAAAATATTATTAAATGGGAAGCTTTGAAATTACCGGCGGGAAAAAATTAAAAGGAGAGATAACGCCACAAGGTGCTAAAAATGAAGCACTTCAAATATTATCAGCCGTATTATTAACTCCTGAACCTATCACTATTTCGAACATTCCTAACATTATTGATGTTAATCGATTGATCGATCTTTTAAAAGACCTTAATGTAAAGGTGGATAAAATTAATGACGACACTTTTCGATTTGAGGCAAAGGATGTTGATATTGATTACCTCCATTCAGAAAAATTCAAGATAAAAGGAGCTGGTTTAAGAGGGTCTATAATGATAGTTGGTCCCTTATTAGCCAGATATGGCAAAGGTTATATTCCAAAGCCGGGTGGCGATAAAATCGGAAGACGAAGATTGGATACTCATTTTGATGGTTTCAAAATGCTTGGAGCAAAGTTTATTTACGATCAAAAAGAAGAGTTTTATAAGGTTGAAGCAAGTAATCTAAAAGGTACATATATGCTTTTGGATGAAGCTTCCGTTACGGGAACAGCAAACATTGTAATGACAGCTGTTCTTGCCGAAGGCACTACCACAATATATAATGCAGCATGCGAACCTTATCTTCAGCAATTATGCAAAATGCTTAATCGTATGGGAGCAGATATTAGCGGGATCGGATCAAATCTATTAACGATAAATGGCGTTAAATCCCTAGGTGGTACCGAGCATAGAATTCTTCCTGATATGATCGAGATTGGGAGTTTTATCGGACTAGCTGCCATGACTCAATCTGAAATTACCATAAAAAATGTTCATTATGATGAGTTGGGCAGAATCCCATCCGTATTTAAAAGTTTAGGTATAAAATTAGAACGGAGAGGAGATGACATTTACATTCCACAACAAGACCATTATGAGGTGAATACTTTTATTGATGGTTCGATTTTAACCATTTCAGATGCACCTTGGCCTGGGTTTACACCTGACTTACTAAGTATCATATTGGTCGTAGCTTCTCAAGCTAAAGGATCAGTATTAGTACATCAAAAAATGTTTGAAAGCAGGTTGTTCTTCGTCGATAAATTAATTGACATGGGAGCGCAAATCATCTTATGTGATCCGCATCGTGCTACTATTATTGGTTTAGACAGGAGCTCCGCCTTAAGAGGAATCTCTATGACATCTCCAGACATTAGAGCAGGGGTGTCCCTTTTAATTGCAGCATTGTCGGCCGATGGAAAAAGTACTATTCACAATATAGAACAGATTGACAGAGGTTATCAAAATATCGATACGCGATTAAAGCAACTCGGAGCGGAAATTGTTCGTATAGACTAATAATAGGCTTCTCTTCATTTGTCAGTAAACAGACTAAGAAGGAAAATTTAATGATGCGCTACTATTGTTTGGCATTATTTTAGTTATTTAGCCGTATCACAAAAAAATAAACAAGATGAATAAGACGATCAAAACAATTTCTACCCTTAGCTTTATTTTACTCCTTTTTGGATTTAGTAAACAAAGTAGTGAAGTAATCAATGCTGATGAATTTGAACAAGCAGCTATAAATATTGGTGATCTAGCGCCAGAGATCATTGGAAAAACGCCGGAAGGTAAAATTATCAAATTAAGCGACCTTAAAGGAAAAATGGTTCTTATTGATTTTTGGGCATCATGGTGTGGGCCTTGCAGAAGAGAAAATCCAAATGTTGTAAGCACTTATAACAAATACACAAAAGCGAAGTATAAAGACGCAAAAGGCTTTGAGGTTTTTAGTTATTCATTAGAAAATCCGAATTCAATGGAACGTTGGACAGGAGCGATCGCTAAAGATGGTTTGATCTGGCCATACCATGTTTCTGATTTTCAAGGTTGGAAATCTCCAGCATCAAATGAATATGGAGTCCGTTCGATTCCTTCTAATTTCTTAATTGATAAGAATGGTGTTGTTGTTGCCAAGAATTTAAGAGGACCTGCGTTGGCAAGAGAATTAGATAAGCACATTAAAAGCTTTTAATAAAATATTTAAAAAAGTGACTGACTTAATGCATTAAGTCAATCAAAAAGCATTAAGTAACACTGTCTTTTTAGACAAATTTTCGCCCTGACAGCAACGTCAGGGCTCTTTTTTGCTTTTTTCTATGACAACTTGTCTAATATTACTCTTTGGTTGTATTTTTGCCAGCCCTAAAGAAATTATATTTAGCTATGAGTAAGAAGAAAGATAAGCAAGTAATAAAAGACTCGAAAAACTTGCATGAGAATGAATCTACTACCCAGCAGGAAGTTGAAATGCAATTAGAAGATGAGGTACATGATCCCATCGCCGAACTGGAAAATAAGCTTACAGAACTTAACGATAAATACTTACGTTTATATTCTGATTTTGAAAATTTCAGAAAGCGAACGGCAAAAGAAAAGCTTGAATTATTAAACTCAGGAAATAGATCCTTACTTCTAACTGTTATTCCAAGCATGGATGATTTTGAAAGAGCGATTGAATCCAACAAATCCATTGATGATGTAAAAGCATTAAAAGAAGGATTTCAATTGATATACAATAAACTTCAAAAGACACTTGAAAGCGAAGGGGTAAAGAAAATGAAAAGCAATGGAGAGGTTTTCGATGTTGAATTTCATGAAGCTATTACAAAAATTCCTGTCGACAAAAAATCGATGAAAGGGAAAGTGGTAGATACGGTTGAACAAGGGTATTTCTTAAATGACACCGTTTTACGCTACGCGAAAGTAGTTGTTGGATCATAAAGCACTTTTTAGATGTCTACAAAAAGAGATTATTACGAGGTATTAGGAGTTTCAAAAAACGCTGATACAACAGAAATAAAAAAGGCTTATCGAAAGATGGCTATCAAATTTCATCCTGACAAGAACCCGGATGATAAAAATGCTGAGGATAAATTTAAAGAGGCTGCTGAAGCCTATGAAGTTTTAAGCCATGCAGAAAAAAAGCAGCGTTATGATCAATTTGGTCATGCCGGAATGGGTGGTGCAGCTGGCTTTGGTGGTGGTAGTGGTGCAGGAATGAATATGGATGACATATTTAGTCACTTCGGAGATATTTTCGGTGGTCATTTCGGTGGCGGAGGTTTTGGTGGCGGTTTTGGTGGCGGCGGGGGCCGGTCAAGAAGAGTGAAAGGATCTAATTTAAGAATTAGACTTAAGCTTGAGTTGATCGAGATCATCAACGGAAGCACAAAAAAGATCAAAGTCAATAAGCTCAAACAAGCTGAAGGTGTTGAATATGGAAGTTGTACTACCTGTAATGGTTCGGGCCAGGTAACACGAATAGCCAATACCATTTTAGGGCAAATGCAAACAGCATCTACCTGTCCTACATGTTCAGGTACTGGACAGCAGGTTACAAAAACACCTTCTGGAGCCAATGCACAAGGAATGATCAAAGAAGAAGAGGTCATAGACATTGAAATTCCTGCAGGTGTAGAAGACGGAATGCAGATTAGCATAAGTGGTAAAGGAAATGAAGCTCCTTTTAATGGAGTTCCAGGAGATATTATCGTATTGATAGAAGAAGTAGAGCATCCTGATTTGAAAAGAAATGGACACAACCTTCACTATGATCTGTATATAAATTTCATTGATGCCGCACTTGGTGGTAAATATGAGATCCCTATGGCAGAAGGAAAAGCGAAGATCAATATTGAAGCGGGGACGCAGGGTGGTAAAATTCTTCGATTAAAAGGAAAAGGTATTCCTGATGTTCAAGGCTATGGAAAGGGTGATCTTTTAGTTAATATCAATGTTTGGACGCCAAGAAAACTCTCGAGTAAAGAAAAAGATGTCCTTTCAAAATTAAGAGATTCAGAAAATTTCAAACCAAAACCCACATCGAAGGATAAAGGATTTTTTCAGAGGGTAAAGGAAATGTTTTCGTAAAAAATTGAAACAGAAGTGGTTCTATATTAAATAGCTTCCATTTTCTTCATACATTTGCAGTCCTTTTTAAAAGGCACAAACAATACTATGCAAAACAACGCTGATCAAAATAGAGGTCTTCTTGAAATTATCAAGGAGAAGTTAGGCCTTCGCTCGAACACAAAAGCAAGGAATATCATTAAGTCGGGCAGGGTAAAACTCGATGACAAAACGGTGAAAATTCCATCGCACAGTGTGAATAGTAATCAAAAAGTATCCATTGATACTGACTTTAAAAAACACAATTCTTCCTCTACGGAATCTCATCATAAAGGATTTTCAATCCTTTTTGAAGACGATCATTATATCGCTTTTGTTAAACCTGCAGGTTTACTTTCTGTGGGCACACTGAAAAAGAAAAAGGCAGAAAAGAACTTCAGTGACTTTGTAAAGAAGCAATTAATAAATGAAAGAGGTCCAAAAACGGAATTATACATAGTAAACCGTTTAGATCGGCTGACTTCAGGAATTGTATTATTTGCTAAATCACCTGCTGATGAAGTAGCAATGCGGAAACAATGGGAGGAAAGTAAAAAAAGGTACTATGCAATAGTGGAGGGGGTTCCAGAAAGCAATGAGGGAGAGATCTCTTCTGAACTAAAGCAAAACAGAATAGGAAGAGTATATAGTGTAGCGAAGAGTCAGTATTCTAAACTTTGCATCACTCGTTATCGCATCATGCAAAATACTGAAAAGATATCTTTATTGAAAATAGAAGCTATTGCGGAACGAAAGAACTCAATTCGCGCGCAACTTTCTGAAAAGAACTGGCCTATTATTGGCGATAAGGATTACAAAGGAAATCCATCACCAATAAAGCGTTTCGGACTTCACTTATTCTCCTTAAGTTTTTATCACCCCTTTAAGAAAGAAACAGTAGAAATAAAGACACCCGTTCCGGTATCATTTAAAAACTACTTTAAAAACAACAAGAAAAAACCTGCTAATTAGCAGGTTCTTCATTACTTAAAATATCGTATTCCTCTAGGAATTTTGTAGTGAAATTTCCTTTTATAAATTCCGGATGCGATAGCAATCGCTGATGAAATGGGATGGTTGTTTTAACACCTTCTATCACGTACTCATCAAGTGCACGTTGCATTTTCGCAATCACTTCTTCTCTACTTCGAGCATAAACGATCAATTTACTGATCATGCTATCATAATTTGGAGGGATAGTGTAACCACTATACACATGAGTATCTACCCTCACACCATGACCACCTGGCTGATGATAATCGGTGATGGTTCCCGGAGATGGTCTCCAATCATTAAATGGATCCTCCGCATTGATTCGGCATTGCATCACATGAACCTGTGGTTTATAATCTTTTCCTGAAACTTTTACTCCAGATGCAATTTTAATCTGCTCCTTAACAAGATCCCAAGAAATTGCTTCTTCAGTGATCGTATGTTCTACCTGTATTCGTGTATTCATTTCCATAAAGTAGAAATTACGATTCTTATCCACTAAGAACTCAACCGTACCAACTCCCTCATAATGAACTGCTGCAGCGGCTTTTTTGGCTGCTTCCCCCATTTCCTTTCTCAACTTCGCGGTCATAAAAGGAGACGGAGTTTCTTCTACCAATTTTTGGTGTCTTCGCTGAATAGAACAATCTCTTTCGCTCATGTGACTGTAATTATCATACATATCACCCGCTACTTGTATTTCAATATGGCGAGGTTCTTCAATGAACTTCTCCATATACATTCCATCATTTCCGAATGCTGCTTTTGCTTCACGACGAACTTTATCCCATGCATCTTCCAACTCCTCATCATTCCAGATCACGCGCATCCCTTTTCCACCTCCACCGGCAGTCGCTTTCATCATTACTGGGTAAACGATCTCTTTTGCATTTTTCTTCGCATCCTTCGGGTCTTTTAATAAGCCTCATGAGCCAGGTACACATGGAACACCGGCAGCGATCATGGTAGCTTTGGCCGAAGCCTTATCACCCATTTCATCGATCATTTTAGGGCTCGCTCCTATGAACTTTATATCATTGTCTTCACAAACTTTCGAGAATTTTGCGTTTTCTGATAAAAACCCATAACCAGGGTGAATAGCGTCAGAGTTAGTTATCTCTGCAGCAGAAATAATACTAGGTATTCGCAAGTATGATTCCGAACTCGGTGCCGGACCAATACAAACTGCTTCATCTGCAAATCTAACATGTAGGCTATCAGCGTCAGCGGTAGAATATACAGCCACCGTTTTAATACCCATCTCTTTACATGTGCGTATTATTCGTAGGGCGATTTCTCCCCTATTAGCAATAAGGATCTTTTTAAACATAATTATCTATCTTAATTATGAGGGATCAACTAAGAATAACGGTTGATCATACTCTACAGGCGTTGCATCATCAGAAAGTACTTTTACTATTGTACCGGAAACTTCAGCTTCTATTTCATTAAATAGCTTCATTGCCTCAACGATACAAATAACCTTACCTGGTTTTATTGTATCTCCTACATTCACGTAGGAATCCTTATCCGGAGCAGATGAACGATAAAAAGTACCTATCATCGGAGATTTGACAATAATGTACTTACTATCCTCTTCTTCCGTTTTAGTTTCAGTTGGAGCCGCAGCAGGCATTGCTGCTGGTGGAGCTGCTGCCTGCATAGGCATCATTCCTGGCATTTGTTGCATAGCCATTGGCATAGCTGCTTGTATCAAGGTTGTTTCTCCTTCCTTGGCCGATTTCTTTTTTCCTTCCGATTTAATAGAAAGTTTGAAGTCTTTTTGTTCTATTGCTACTTCGGTAACACCGGAACGTGAAACCAACTTTATTAAGTCTTGTATTTCTTGAATTTTCATGGTTAATGCGTGCGTTTATGACATTCGAAGTTAATAATTTTTATGAAGGGTCGTATGCCCACTTAAGATAGATTGCACCCCAGGTGAATCCACCTCCAAAAGCGGAAAGTACTAAATTATCCCCTTTTTTTAATTGATCTTCCCATTCCCATAAACATAAAGGAATGGTTCCATTTGTTGTATTTCCGTATTTTTCGATATTGATCATTACTTTGGACTTATCCAATCCCATTCTCCTGGCTGTCGCATCAATAATTCGAAGGTTTGCCTGATGAGGCACCAACCAACTAATATCTTCACTTTTAAGATTGTTTTGTTCCATGATCTTAGCAGAAACATCCGCCATTTTGCTAACCGCAAACTTAAAAACTGATTTTCCTTCTTGGAAAACGTAATGCTCTCGAGCATCTACCGTTTCATGAGATGCGGGTTTTAGGGATCCTCCAGCTTTTTGATGAAGAAAATCTCTCCCCGAACCATCAGCATGCATAATACTATCGATAATACCTGTACCATCAGTAGTAGGTTCAAGCATTGCAGCTCCACTTCCATCTCCAAAAATGATGCAAGTTGTTCTGTCTGTATAATCTACTATGGAGCTCATTTTATCTGCTCCTATAACAATAACTTTCTTGTACTTTCCCGTTTCAATAAATTGAGCTGCGGTTGACAACGCGAAAAGAAACCCTGAACAGGCAGCATTAAGATCAAAACTCCATGCATTTTTCAATCCTGTTTTATCTGAAACAATATTTGCAGTAGATGGAAACACCATATCTGCCGTTACTGTTGCACAAATTAATAGGTCGACATCAAGCGGATCAGTATTTGTTTTTTTTAGCAAACCCTTAACTGCTTCAGCAGCCATATCGGAAGTAGCCAGACCTTCGCCTTTGAGAATATGTCTTTCCTTTATTCCTGTTCGTGATATAATCCACTCATCATTGGTATCTATGATCTTTTCAAGGTCTTTATTGGTCAAAAGATCCGGAGGGACATAACCTTGAATTCCTGTAATTGCAGCATTAATTTTGTTCATATAATACGTTTACAAAAAAATTGAAGTGCCTAAATTATAAAGGTTTATCTTATATGTAGTAAAAGGATGGTTATTTTTACAAAAAAAATACGGTATTAATTAAAATTAAACCGTATTCTATTAAATATGAGTCTTTTATGATTACTCCATTTCTGCCACCACTTTCCCCTTGTAATACATTTTACCTTCGTAAACATGAGCATGGTGATATAAATGAGGCTGTCCTGTTGTTGGACAAGTAGCTATATTTGGCGCAATCAAACTATCATGACTACGTCTTTTATTTCTTCTGCTTTGTGATTGCTTTCGCTTTGGATGTGCCATTATATTTTATTTTAATCCTTTATTATTCCTTTTAACCCTTCCCATCTTGGATCGACCTTTTCAATTGAGCTTTGTTCAAATTTCCGCAACTCTTCTATCGCTTTCTCATTGCATTTGCCTTTTGGATGAATCCTTTTTGAAGGCAATGATAAATGTGAAAACTCATAAATAAGTCTAGCGATATTAATTTTGTGTTCGTGTTCAGGAATTACCAAGATTTCATCTGTTTGTTCCATCTCTTCTTTACCAAACTTAACGATGATCCTGTCTTTATAAGATACTTTTAATTTAAAGTCATCTCCACAAGAATCGCATACTGTATTCACTATCCCTTTCAACTTAAAATGCAAGATCAACATTGTTGATTGCTTTTCCAGGTCAAGTTCAATACTAAACTTAGCATCGTCTATTTCACTAAACTCAAATTGATCAAAGAACGCTGTATCGATCTCGAATTGATAGCGATGAGTTCCTAATATAAGTCCCGTAAACGGAATTTCATATTTTCCTAGTTTTCTCATCATTTCAATCCTCCCCAAAAATGGAGCGCAAAGATAGATTTATTTTTTAGATATTAAAACCCTAATCTTCAGATTTTTCCAATTGCGGATTATCCTTATTACCCAATGGGTTTTCATTCCATTCTTTATTCCTTTTCCTTGCCATATAAATATCAATCGCAGCGTGTACGGCTAAACGAAATGAAGATTCATCGGCAATTCCTTTCCCGGCAATATCGTAGGCGGTTCCATGTGCAGGTGAAGTCCGAACAATAGGTAAACCAGCGGTATAATTAACGCCTCCCATATAGGCCAAGGTTTTAAAAGGAATGAGGCCTTGGTCATGATACATAGCGAGGATCCCATCAAAATTATAGAAGTTCCCAGATCCAAAAAACCCATCTGCTGGATAGGCGCCAAAAGTTAAAATCCCTAGGTCATTCGCTTCCTGAATAGCAGGTTCTATAATATTTTTCTCTTCATCACCAATCAGCCCATGATCTCCTGAATGCGGATTAAGGCCCAAAACTGCTAATTTTGGTTTTTCAATTCCGAAGTCACTGATCAGGCATTGATTGATCAATTTAAGCTTGCTTAGAATTTTTTCGCTACTAATATTTGCAACTATATCCTTAACTGGCACATGGCCAGTAACCACTCCAACCCTCAAATTATCCTCTATCATCAACATCAATGCCTCATCGACATTAGCCATTTTAGTCAGGTATTCGGTATGTCCCGGAAAGTTAAATCCTTTTGATTGTATCGTGTTTTTATCGATCGGCGCTGTTACTAAGGCATCTATTTTATTACTTGCAAGATCTGCTGTAGCACCTTCAAGCGACTTAAGTGCCAGCTCGCCCGTTTCAATACTTGGTTTTCCAAAATTTAGTTTCATTTCTGCATCCGAAACGGCAATAATATTAACCCGTTTAGGATTTGCTTCATCCGCATTACGGATTAAGTTGAAACTAAAATCATTGATGTTTATCTCTTTTCTATAAAATTTTGCAACCCCAGGGTTTCCATATACAATAGGTGTGATGCTTTCGAACATGCGAGGATCCATAAAAGTTTTAATAATAACTTCTAATCCTATTCCAGCAATATCTCCAATACTGATCCCAAGCTTTATCTTGGTTTGACTTTGATTATTTTTCACTTTAGTAAGTTCTCGTTAATTAATGTCAAAGTTAATTACTTTGTTCAATCACTTTTAAGAAGCGCTTTGTTTTTCGTTTATATAATTCTTTATATAAACATATAATGCTCGAACACCTGTTCCGGTTCCTCCTACTGGTCTATATTCTTCAGGTTTTTCAAGAAACGAAACCCCTGCAATATCTAAATGTATATAAGGTGAGCTAACAAAATTCTCTAAAAACTTACCCGCGCTTATCGCTCCCGCATTGACACCGCCTAAATGTTTAATATCAGCAATATTCGATTTTAATTCTTCTGCAAAATCTTCCCAAAATGGCACTTCCCAACATCTTTCTCCTGATACAAGTGAAGCTTGATGAAGGTTCTGAAGTTCTTCCTTTGCATTCCCCATACTAACAAAAACTTTTGTCCCAAATCCTCTGGCTGCAGCCCCTGTTAAGGTGGCAACACTAATCACCAGTTCAGGATCATACTTTTCAGAGTAAGTCAGGCCATCAGCAAGGATCATTCTCCCCTCTGCATCAGTATTAATTACCTCAACAGTCTTTCCTCCCATCATTGTGATAACATCACTCGGCACATAGGCATCCTTCCCTGGTCGATTATCCGTTGCTGGGATAAGCGCCACAATATTTATTGGTAATTTGTTGTCGGCAACAGCGCGTATCAAAGCAGAAACCACCGCCGATCCAGACATGTCGCTCTTCATTGTCTCTAAATATCCGGTTGGTTTAAGATTGATTCCACCAGTATCGTATACCACTCCTTTTCCTACTAATACGATGGGTTTTTCATTGACCGCATTTTCCGGATTCCAACTCAGAACAGTAAATGTTGGTCCTTGAACACTCCCTCTGTTAACAGATAAAAGACCGCCCATTCGTAATGACTCGATCTGTACTTTATTAAATACTTCACTATCTAACCCATCTATTTTTGAGCTCATATTCTCAAACTCCTTCGCAAGGTCCATTGCTGTTTGATGAGCAGGCGGCTCATTAACCAAGTCCCTTGCCCAAAACACTGCCGAAAGAAGGTTTTGAAGCTCTGCATCAGACTGACTACTATAAACACTTTTTAGCTTGTATTTTTCTTTTTCAGTTTTAAACTTATCAAAGTTATAAGATGAAAGGATCAAGCCCTCTAAAAAGGCACTTTCTAATTCAGAATTATTACAGTAAAGCGCAACTTCATCAAAATTATTTGATTTCAATAATGCATAAGCTTCAGCTGCTTTTCTTCGTGTAAACTCTAATCGAATGAGTTCATCATCCTTCTTTTCGATCAATACAAAAATTTTCACCTCATCAATTGAACGCAAGCTAAATATTGTGGATTTACGTTTCAATTCGCTCTGTACAAGACCATAATTATCATTATTATCAAGAAGAGCAGTAAAATCAATATCCGTATCAATTATATAGATCTTAGATTTATATATCTTTTCTTCTTCTTTAATTTTAATTTGTGCTATCATAGTCGCGAAATTAGTGATTTATAGTATTGGAAATGTGATTAATCCGCTATTTTAAATCATGAATTTTGGGCATCTTTGACCCTTTTGTCACGTTATATACAAAAACCTTTACGTTAGGATATTTATAAACAGTACCTTTATTCCAAAATAAACCCATGCTTACCCGGCTGTTTTTTTTTCTCTTCTTGATTATTTCTGTGTCCTCATTCGGGACGCACAATCGAGCAGGGGAAATAACCTATGAGCATATTTCTGGTCTTGAATATAAAGTTACCCTAACCACTTACACTAAAACTTCAGCTTTTGCTGCTGACAGGCCGGAGCTTGAATTAAAGTGGGGAGACAGTTCTCTCGATACTGTCCAGAGAGAACAAATAATTTATTTAGATGGGGATGCTCAAAAGAATCTATACTTTGGCTACCACACTTATGCAGGTCCTGGAACTTTTGTTATTTCCATGGAAGACCCCAACCGAAATGAAGGAGTAGTTAATATTCCCTCTTCTGTATCTACTGTATTTTATATTGAATCTGTTCTAACAATCGACCCTATTCTCGGTCATAATAACTCTGTGATCTTAACTAATGGTCCACTCGACAACGCCTGTATTGATAAGCTCTACATTCACAATACAGGTGCATACGATCCAGACGGTGATAGTTTATCTTTTAGTTTAATTGTTTGTAAGGCTCTTGATGGTTTGCCAATTCCAGGTTATACCTATCCTGATCAATGGCCTGCCGGACCTGACAATCAAGTTCATATTGATCAGACAACGGGTAATTTCTTTTGGGATACACCACAATTTCAGGGAGAGTATAATATTGCTATCCTTATTGAAGAATGGAGGGGAGGCGCATTGATGGGAACGGTTTTACGGGATATGCAGATCACTGTTTTTCTTTGTGACAATAACCCGCCTGTTATATACCCTATTCCAGATACATGTATTCTCGCTGGTGAAACACTTAATATAAATATTATAGCTAATGATCCGGATAATCATTCGATAGATCTTGATGCTTTTGGTGAACCTTTCGAAATTCAGGGAGATGCTGCTGATTTCAACCAAATTTTAGTTGGTCCACCTGCACTTGCAGAGTTTAATTGGACTCCTGATTGTGAACGAGTTCGTTTATCTCCTTATACAGTTTACATCAAAGCCGAAGATAATTCATTCGAGATCGATCTTGTAGATTTTAAATCCTTTAATATTACTGTAATAGCTCCAGGACCGGAAGATTTAATTGCTATTCCCCTAGGAAATACAGTAATTCTAGGTTGGTCAGAATCAATTTGTGAGCATGCTTCAGGATACAATGTTTATAGAAGGGCAGATTCCTTAGGGTACAATCCTGATTATTGTGTTACAGGCGTACCTGCTTCTACGGGCTATGTTTATGTTGGAAGTACGGAAGGCTTTGACAATACAAATTTTATTGATAATAACGGACTTGCCTTGGGGCAAAAATACTGCTACATGGTTACAGCTACCTTCCCAGATGGAGCGGAGAGTTTACCATCAATAGAATCCTGTGCTATTTTGATCAAAGATCTTCCGGTAATCACAAATGTGAGTGTGGGTGAAACAGATACCCAAACAGGAAGAGATACAATCATATGGTCGAATCCTACGGAGTTAAATGAAACGCAATATCCTGGCCCGTATCACTACAAAGTATTCAGAGGTGAAGGATATAGTGAACCGAGTACATTAGTATATACCTCTCCTGTTGCCGACACGATTATCGGCTATACTGACACTTCCTTTGTAGATACGGGCCTTGATACAGAAACACAAGTAAATACATATCGAATCGATCTCTTTGATGACGATAATTTCGTGGGATCTACTTTCTCTACCCCATCAATTTACCTCACAACAGAAGCAGGAGATAATAAATTAACACTGCACATAAATGACCAAACTCCTTGGATACATTATTATTATCATATCTATCGATTTGATGATGATCTGGGTGAGTTTGTTTATCGAGACTCAACCGACCAACCATTGTATGTGGATACCGGCTTAGTTAACCTTGAATCCTATTGTTATTATGTGAAAGCGTTTGGTGGTTATGCCTCGACTTCTATCCTCTCCATATTGATCAATTACACACAGGAAACCTGTGGTATACCTTGGGATAATGAAGCTCCTTGTCCGCCGGTACTTACCGTTGACAGCGATTGTGAAGAAGGTGAAAACTTCCTTTCATGGACCAATCCTAATAATTATTGTGCGGATGATGTAATGCTCTACACTATTTACTATAAACCTTACGAAAGCGATGAAGATTTTGAAGCCATATTGACCATTAATAACTCCATGGATACCACTTATTTATTTACAGGTCTATTTTCGGTGGCGGGTTGTTATGCTGTTACAGCAAGCGATTCGTTAAACACCGATCCTGATGGAAATGTTTTCAGAAACGAAAGCGAATTAAGCAATATCGTTTGTGTAGATAATTGTCCGGTTTATGAAATGCCCAATGTATTTACACCTAATGGAGATGGCGTAAATGATCTTTTAAATCCCTTAACTAACCGGCAGGTTGAAGATATCCTATTTGTGGTTTACAACCGTTGGGGTAAAATTGTATTTGAAACCACAGAAGCCCAAATAAACTGGGACGGAAAGGACATGAATTCGAAGGAAGACCTTAGCGAAGGTGTTTATTTTTATACCGTTACTTTAAATGTTATAATGCTTAATGGAAATGAAACTTCGGCCTTGGCTGGTTACGTTTATATTTTCAGAAGCGGACAAAATACTAAATAAAAATGTTCACAGGAATAATCGAACAATCAGGCCTTGTACAGGCTATAGAGTCAGAAGGAAGTAATAAACATTTTACGATTAAAACAGATCTTTGGGACAAACTTCGCCCCGATGAGAGCGTTGCACATAATGGGGTTTGTTTAACTATTACTGAAACCACTGAGGGGACAATTAAGGTGACGGCAATTGAAGAAACCTTACTCAAGTCTAATTTGGGTGAACTCAAAGTAGGCGACTATGTAAATTTAGAAAGGGCGATGGTTTTTGACGGTCGACTCGATGGTCATATGGTTCAAGGTCATGTTGATCAGACAGCTACTTGTACAAAGGTTGAAGAAATGGATGGAAGTCATTATTTTCATTTTGAGCACGACCCTATTGAATTTATTAATGTAGAGAAAGGTTCGATTAGTGTAAATGGTGTTTCATTAACCGTGGTTGACGTATGGAAAAACGGTTTTTCTGTAGCTATTATTCCCTATACTATTGAGCATACAAATTTTAAGAGTTTTGTTACTGGCACGAAAGTAAACCTGGAGTACGATATAATTGGAAAATATGTATCGAGGATGATGGCGGCTTATGTGAAGTGAAGGTATCAGGTATTCGTGTTTAAGATTTAATATCTCAGCACTATAGTTTTATCTTATATTAATAGCGGTTTTTTACAACACAATGGTTGAACAGAGGCTAACTGGAGAACAACTATTCCTTGAAATAACTATCCTTAACCCTAGTTGTTACAGAATGCAGAAGAAGTAATCAAGAGAAGTTTAGGAGTAATTATTATTGAATATATTTGATTGATTCGAATAATAAGAATAAGTCAATTAGCATCATGAAGCTTTAATTTGATAATTATCTATCCGGATGTATTTTGTACAAACGAATTAAGCTAAATAAAGAATCACTCCCGGGAAAAAAATAAACTAGCATCGCTTGGACATAAAAAGTAAACCAATGGACTACGGAAATGAAGCGGAGAGTAACGAACTTCTTGATAAGTTGCCAAAACATTTAAAGCAATTTATTAAGGCTCAAAACTATAAGGAATATTCTCCTA
>JAUVAY010000194.1 GCA_030591505.1 Flavobacteriales bacterium
AAATAATTGGCGTCTGAATGCCCCTGATTCCCCATTTGAGTAGCTACATTGTATTTTTTTGCACCAGCCATCATCAACTCAACCTCATTAAAGGTTCTTGCCATAGGCTTTTCAACATAAACATGTTTTCCTAATGACATGGCCAGCATGGTAATTGGGAAATGCGAGAAATCGGGAGTGCCAACACTTACAGCTTCAATGTCGTCTCCCATCTTATCAAACATCTTCCTAAAATCCGTAAAACGTGGAACATCCGGGAACATCTCCAGTGTTCTCTGTGTATGTTCTGCACCCATATCCACATCACATAAGGCAACAATATTTGCTAAGCCAGTTTCATACAATGATCTAATAATGCTTCCTCCTCTATGACCGATACCCACACAAGCCAAATTCACTTTTTCGCTTGGTACTTCAGAAGTTCTTTTCATTGATCGTGATTCTTCATTCCACTTCATGTCTCCTGCGAAAATCAAATTACTTGGAATAACAGATATACTTCCAAGTGTTATTAAACTCTTCTTTAGGAAATTGCGACGTTGATTATTCCCGCTAGATTCCTTTTTTTCTAATTTATTATTCATTTTAGTTGTTTTTCTATTGAAAAATTAATTTTTCATGTGCTCTCCTATCGGTCACAAATGCTTTATATGAGTGATGAACTATCACTCATATAAAGCAAGATTAAACTTTAAATTCAACAGGGAACGACTTAAGTATCTGTCTGTTACCCTATAATTAGGATAAGCGCCATCAATTACTTTAATTCTTTGATTTTAATATTTCTATATGAAACTACATCGCCATGATCCTGAAGTAGAATATGGCCTTCTTCTGCTTCGCCAAAGTTTGGCCAGTTTTTGTATTTGCTATATGCTACCAAAGCTTTCCACTGCTGTGTTCCTCTTTCGTATTCTAATATTTTAATTCCATTCAGATAATGTTCAACATTATAACCATTCACTACAATTTTAGCGCGGTTCCAGCCACCGTTAAGTCTTTTGGATCTTTCATTAGGTGAATAAAATTGAGCATCTGCAGTTATTAAATCATATAGTGAACCCAAAGTCCGGTTTCCACTAACACCTTTTTTAGCGTCGGGATGTACTTTATCATCAAGAATTTGGTACTCACATCCTATTGATGAGCCTTTTCCCATATTCAGCTCTGTATCAACGAAATATTTAATTCCGCTATTAGCTCCTTTGGTTAATTTGAAATCAGCTTCAAGCTCAAAATTTCTATATTTCTTTATCGTTACAATATCGCCACCATTTGTTGACTCGGCTCCATCGCCTTTATCAACAGAAAGAATCCCATCCTCAATATTCCATCCACCTTCAGGAAATTTATCAATTTTAGCACCTCTCCAACCTTCTGTGGTTTTACCATCCCATAAAAGTTTCCATCCTTCTTTTTTCTCTTTTTCAGTGAGTTGATTAACTAAATAACTGTTTTGTGGAATGCTTCCCGATGCAGGTGTTTTTTCCGCATCCAGATTTTCAGTTTTTATCCTAATATTCTTATAAAGTATAGTCAAGCCTTCTCTCTCCGTATTTTTACCAATACTATGAACCTGCAAGGCAATAAAACCGGAAGGTGTCATATCGTCAATTAAATCTGCAGTTTGAACGCCATTCAGCCAAACACGAATGTTATTACCAATCGCTTCAACCCTGAATTTATTCCAACCTCCTAAATTATATGCTTCTTTCCCCTTTGGATTGCCTTCTAGATTATACAACCAGCCTCTACGAGCTTCGTCATAAATACCTCCAGACCATGCTCTTTTTGAAGGATCTAGTTCAACCTGATAACCATGTACTCTACCATCATTATATTCTGGCAGACTTTGGCTACGAATCTGTACTCCAGCATTTAAGGCAGGATCATTTTTAGCTTCATATTCAAGTATAAAATCACCATAATCTTTTTTTGTAGCTAAAAAAGAATTAGGAGTACCCATTTTGCTGATTCCGATAATAACACCGTCTTCAACTTTAAATTCAGCCGTTCCGTTTAAAGTTTTCCAGCCTTTAAGATTTTTTCCGTTGAAAAGATCTTTCCAACCATCGTTATCTTGTGCTTTTACTGAGAGAAAAGCCATTAAAAATACTAATAGAAAAATTGTTTTTGATTTCATAACATCTATTTTTAGATTTATTTAAATACTTAATAAAATTACAACTTTTGTTTTTACTTACATCATATACCTATCTCAATCGCAGAATGTAATAAATTTATTGGAGCAACTGTAGATAATGAATAATCGAAAGTAAACATTAATTACAAAGATCAGGTTTGTTAATCGTCCTATTAGGTTAGATTATTGTTCATGTAGCTTTGTCATTATATATTTTTCTGTTTCTATATTCTGAATCTTATAGGAAGCAATATTTTCCGGTAGCAAATCCTTATCCGATGAGCCTATTAATGTATTCCAGTCAACTACATAAGATGGTCCATTAATCTCTTTGACCAAAGCAAGTGTTGGATCACCGCTCCCTTCAATATAATCGGTCTGTAATTGTCTTGTGCTGTTGTCTTCCAGATTTATATATTGAATAAGCATTCGTGGAGGATTATCTAATACATGCATTTCCATATATCCATGGGTAGAACCCGTTTGACTTGCAGCACCTGAATTGTAATGAACTGCTCCATTAGGATAGTCAATATTATACTCAGGATATCTTTCAAAAGTATGAATGGTAGCCGAAACACAGAGATCAGCTGTTGAAAGAAGAAGGTCTTTCCTTGCTGAATTAAAACTAGCGTCTTTAACAAAATCGCCCTTTACTGAATGTGCCAATACGAGAATAATATCCTTGTCTGTTTTATTTCTTGACAATTCAGTTAACTTTTCCTCCATAAACTGACGGGATTCTTCTATTAAACCAGGTCCCTGATCTGAATAATGGAGTTGAATTACATGAACAGTAAAGCCTTTAATTTCAAAAAAGACATAATAATCGACGCCATTACCCTGACCCACAACATTATCTCTTCCCCAAAAATCATCTACATAATTAAACAGCTCTTTTCCAGATCCCCAATCATCCTGTCCACTACCAAATGCTTGATTTTCACCATCAGCAATATTTGGATAAAAATTAACTCTCCAATATGGATCGTTTTGGATAAAATCAAGAAAAGGATCACTTCCATCGGAATTAACCAGGTGATCTCCTAAGCCAAGAACAAATGCTGAAGTGCCTGTCCAGTTAACTAATCTCTCCATACTTAGTCTTGATTTCTCCTTAACACTGCCATAATTACCTACGTAAGGACTATCTCCTTTATGGTCACTCATAATAGCAAAACGAAAAAGAGAGATTGCATCAAGATCTTCTATGCTTGATACACCATCGACATTAGAAGCTATCTTTTTGGTTTTATTAGGAGAATCCTCAACACTGGTTTTTACTGTTTGCCCCTGTGCAAATCCAAAGGATGCAAGTAATGTTATTAATGCAATTGTTGTTTTCTTTATCATGATTTTACTAGTTGCTGTTTGGGGGACAGTAATTCATTTTCTTCCCAGAAACCAGAATCTAGTAACTAGCAAGCAATTTACACTTCAGCAAAATTAATAATTCTTGTGAAATTAAAAACCATAAATTCTCCTGATATATGCTCAATGTTAAGAGTATGAACCTTAAAATTAATTTGTTTCAAGGTCTCCTTATCAAACTCACTTCTACTATTGTCCTAGTTTCTGATTTACCATTTCTTCTTTCCCAGTAGCCGGAGTATTTTTTACGAATTCATCGTAATAGCCTTTAAGCTTAAGGATTTCCTTCCGATACTTTTTATCATTGATTCTATTATCTATTTCAAGAGGGTCTTTTTCCATATCAAAAAACATATCACCGAATTCACGGTAATCCCAATTTTTGTGAACAACTGTATTATCAATCATCATTCCTAATTTGAGATTTTTAGTAATTACTGTAGCTTGCGACCAACTTTCAGAAAC
>JAUVAY010000027.1 GCA_030591505.1 Flavobacteriales bacterium
CCGACTTTGTACTCGATAAACCCATTGAAATAGGAAGTTTACTTTTGCTAACTATCGTATTTCTAAGTTCTGTCACCCACTTATAGGTCCCAAAAAAACGATCCATTCCCGTTAGGTCAAGGTAAAATTCATCTACTGATGCCTTTTCAAATAAGGGAGCTCTTTCGCGAATAATATCGGTAACGATAGCTGAGTGATAACTGTAACTATCGTGGTCTCCTTTGACTAAAATAGCTTCCGGACAAAGTTCGCGGGCCAGACGCATAGGCATGGCAGAATGTACGCCATAGCGTCGTGCTTCATAGCTGCAAGCGGCTACCACACCTCGATTTCCTGACCCACCGATAAGTACAGGTTTATTTAATAGCTTCTTGTTATGGAGTCGCTCTACCGAGACAAAGAAGGAATCGAGATCGAGATGGGCAATGCTTTTGTTCATTTTTTTTATGTCGGATGTTGGATGTCAGATGTCGGATGTTTTTTCTCACTTCACTTTCGTCTTCGCGTGCTTCGCGATTTAACTTAGCGCTCTTCGTGTGAAATTTTGTTATGGTTCACGCAAAGCACGCAAAGTCGTTCGCAAAGCATCCGCAAAGTATTTTTAGTATCGGTCTTTTCTCATTTTACATCCATCATCCGTCTTTCATTTTTACTAATGATTAAAATATAATCATTTGTACGTCTATAAATTAATCACTATTTTTGAAAAAGCAATAGGAAGCAATAATTTTTTAAAAAAAAATAGAGGCATGGTAGTTCAGCATGACAAAAACAGATTTGGAAAGAACATTCAGTTTTTACGTAAGCGGAAAAAACGTTCACAAGAGGAGGTTGCTACAGCCTTAGATATGAAGCGTTCGACTTTGAGTGGATATGAAAGTGGTGTTGCACGACCGAGTTATGAACGTTTGATCTCGATATCGGAATACTTTAAGATCAGTATCGATCATCTTATTAAAGAGGACATCGACAAACTTGGGGAGCAGCGACTGCGTGATCTGGAATTAGCGATCGATCTGGAAGGAAAGCGGATTCGGATCTTAACCACCACTGTGGATGCTTCGAATGAAGATCATATAGAATTGATCTCAGAAAAAGCCAAGGCGGGTTATCAAACGGGGTATGCCGATCCGGAATACATCTCTGTACTTCCTACCTTTAGCTTACCTTTTCTTTCAAAACAACGGAAATACCGCACCTTTCCGATAAGTGGAGATTCTATGCCACCGGTCAATAATGGTTCTTATGTAACAGGAGAATACGTACAAAACTGGAAACTAATCAAGAGTGGAACACCTTATATTATTGTCACCAAAAATGAAGGTATCGTATTTAAGAACGTCGATAATCAAATAGAGGAGAAGGCTTCCTTATTATTATCCTCAACCAATCCTATCTATCAACCTTATGAGGTAAAAGTGAGTGAGATCCTGGAAGTCTGGAAGTTTGTCAACTATATCTCTCCGGAAATGCCAGCACCCGACCTCTCGAATGAGCAAATCAGTGAAGCCTTACTTCATTTACAACGCGATGTGAGTAAATTGAGGAATGAGTGGAAGAGATAGAAAATTTTACTTTCCGTTTAAATAATACAGTTGCTTTTGCTAAGCAAGCATGAAATAAAAATAAGAGAGGCGCCCCCTTTGAGCGCCCCTTCTTATCAGTAAAATATGAGTTATTGATTAAAAATTAATTTGATCGCTTCTGTGCTGCCATCAGCATATTGAATCAAACAAATGTTTAATCCAGGTCTCACTAAATTTTGATTCAACTTAACAGTATTTAACTCCTTAGCTTTTACTGTTGCATTAAATAGGACTGCAATTTCTTTCCCACTTATATCATATAGTTTCATAGTAACATTTCCATCAATAGTTGATAAAAATTCTATGCTTGTATTCTGATTAAAAGGATTTGGATATGCTCTTATCGAATTATTATCACTAGCGAAACTTAATGATTCATTAGATTTTACAGGTGGACAACTATGGTCTGTTCCACACGCAGCTAATAAATCTCCGTGTAATAGATGCGTTTCTACAGAATTTATACTCACACAAATTGTTTGTACATTTTCCGGGTCTTCTTCAGGAACATGACACATTTCTACTTTATCCAATTTATTTCCGCATCTAACATCTATTACACAAATAGTTACTTCGTCCGTTTCTACACAGCCATTTGCATCAGTTATAGTAACTGTATAATAGCTAGTAATATCACCAGGGCAAACTTCGTGAGTTTGCAATCCTCCATCACTCCATGTAATAGCATAAGGAGGAACTCCTCCACCAGCACCCGACCAGTTAATATCAGCACACTCAGCAGGTGGATAACCAAAATAAACAGTTTGGTTATCTCCGGCTTCGATCGTTAATGGAGTAGGTTCTGTTAAGGTTACCATCGTTTCAGCTTCACAATCATTTTCATCAGTAATAGTTACCCAATAAGCTCCAGCCATTAAATTACTTGCAGTAGCAGTTGTTTGATTTCCGGCATTAACATCCCATTGATAGGTGTATGATCCAACTCCACCATTACCACTAACTGTTGCCCAACCATCGCTTCCTCCATTACAAGATATATTAAAGCCATTGTAAATTGAAACATTGCTTATTGATGCATTTAATGGAGATGGTTCTGTTAGGGATACCATTGTTTCGACTTCACATTGATTAGCATCGATTACAATAACTATATATGTACCAGCCATTAAATCTATTGCAGTCTGTGTAGTCTGTCCATCACTCCAATTATATGTATAAGGAGCAACTCCACCTGTTCCATTAACAGTTGCCCAACCATCATTTCCTCCATTGCACGATATATTAAAGCCCTTGTAATTTGAAACATCACTTATTGCTGCATTTAAAAGGGTAGGTTCTGTTAAAGTGACCGTTGCTAAAGCAAGACATCCATTTGCATCAGTAATAATTACCCCAAAAGTACCAGCCATTAAATTGTTTGCAGTTTGCGTTGTTTGTCCATCACTCCAATAATAGCTGTAAGGCTCAACCCCATTTGTACCACTAACTGTTGCCGTACCATCACTACCTCCATTACAAGATATATTAAAGCCATTGTAATCTGAAACATCATTTATTGCTGCTTCTAAAAGGTCAGGTTCTGTTAAAGTGACCATCGTTGAAGTACTACAGGCATTTTCATCACTTACTTCTATCCAATATGTTCCGACACTTAAATTTGTTGCTATAGCTGTCATTTGATTTCCAGCATTAGCATCCCACTGATACGTATACGTTCCAGTGCCACCAGAAACGGCTGCTTCAGCAACTCCGTCTGATAACCCATTGCAGGAGATATTAAAACCATTATAGTCAGAAGTGGCCATTGCCAAAACAAGCAATTCATTTGGTTCAGAAATGAGTTGTGATAAAAATGATGTGCATCCCGTTGCATCTGTTACAGTTACAGAATAATTCCCAGAACTTAAATCACTACGGTTTTGTGTAGTTATTCCATCATTCCATTCATAGCTTAAGGGATCGGTTCCAACAGCTGCAATTGTTATGCTTCCATCTGCAAATCCGAAACATGAAATATCTGAATTGCTTACAACATTAACATCTACATAAGGGTCACCAACACCAACAGCATACCATGCATTGGTAACAGCTTTCACTTCAAATGAGCATATACCGTACAGATCTTCTGCTGCTTCGATTGCACCACTTCGAGCATCAATATATTGAGAACCAGTTGTAAGTTTTATTGTTTGATTTCTAAAGGTGATTGCACTTGCGTCAGAAATCCCAATTCCATTAACAACGTAATCATCTCCATTATCATTGGTTCCAGATCCACCTTCAACCAGTAAGAAAAACCAATAATTTTGTATTCCACTATTGGAATGTACCCCTCCAGCATCACCGCATCCGTTACATGTATTTGCCCAGTTAGCACCGTTATATGTATCCGGATCTCCTTCACTTTTAGGATCTTCCATCGAACGGATTGCACCACTAGTTCTATCATCTCCCATTAACCAGTCATTTGGCCCGGCAACGTAATTCTCTACCATTTCACCAAAAATGTCACTAAACGATTCATTTAAAGCGCCGGATTCTCCTTGATAAACAAGCCCTGAAGAGGTTCCAGTAACTGCATGTGTAAACTCATGGGCAATAATGTCAATAGAACTCCATGAATTAGCTAATGTTCCTGAGCTACCTAAACCAACTTTCATTTGTGATCCATTAAAGGCCATGGTGGCATTGTCAGTATATAATGTACCATTTGATCTTCTAAAAGTGGCATTTATGTAGCATGTCACGTCTCCATTTGCACCGTCATATGATGATCTGCTATGTACGTTTTTGAAATAGTTGTAAGATTCTTTTGTTTCCCATAAGACTGTTGCTCCAAAACGCTCATCCATGTTTGTCCATGAATTATCGGTATTGTCTATTTCAATTGGGTCAGAAACATTTGTAGCACTATTCCAATCCCTTACCCAAACATCAGTAGTTTGGCAATCATCTTTCAATCTATAATCCGGGTCTCCAGTATATTCATCTGTCTTTATATTTTGACTCCCATTAAAAACTGAAGTAAAGGCAACTTCAGGTTCACAATTTGATGAAAGAGCTAAAGTGTATATTACCTCTCCTGTTTCTGCATCAATAATTACCTGCTCTTCATTTTCTTCGGCATAAATATCAAATCTATAGGCAAGTTTAAATTCATTTACTGGAGTTATTTCATTTGAATTTCCAAATTTAGTAAGGATCAATTCTCCAATCGGATAATAACTTGCATTCGGATTATTTTCGTGTTCTTTAATTTCACTTTCCCAAAAATCAGAATTCCATCGATAATTCAGATCACCCATATATTCAAGGGCATATTTAAGAGCACTTTTTTCATTTATAGAAGCTGTAATAGAAACATTTTCTATGTTGTAAGCATCTCCTCTGAAAGAAGATATATTTCCATCTAATGACTGAACAACGTAATCAGCTCTATCTATTGGAATTCCTTTATAAGTTTGAATGTACTTCTGTTGTAAAAAACCAAGCTCATCTGCTTTGCTATCTATTAAGGTAAAATCAATATCTGAACCCATTTCAAAAGTCGATTTTAGCCAAGGAACAAATTTAGATATTTCAATTTCACTTTCAGTTGAAAATTTTACAGATGCGGGATATTCATTATCCATTCCATCTTGTACAAAGCGAGCTCCTGGAACTATCTCGTTTGCTTTTTGACCATAATGATCTTTTTGAATTTTTGCTTCTTGTCCAGATAGATTAATGGACATAGAAAATAAAAGTAGCGCAGTAAATTTTAGGCGCCACTGTAAAAACGTAACTGTTTTCATAGTATTTAGATTTAGGTTAATATTAGTATTGCACTGTTCCGAAAATCACGTTTTTTAAATAATTATAACCTATCCACCATGGGTAGTTTTATGAATATTCAAAATAAAAAAGAAGGTGTAAGGTGGAGTTTATTAATACTTAATGTTGTTTAGTAAACATCTGTAAAATTGTTTATGTATTATTAGTTTGAACTACCTTTAAAGAAAATTTATAGTTGAATAAGTGATGCATGTTGATATGAAAAGAATAATTATAACCTCCACAATCCTTTTGTTTTCGTGTTTTAATATGAATGCCCAAACCTGCCTCCCTGATGGAATAAGCTTTTTTGCACAATCGCAGATAGATAGTTTTATGATCAATTATCCAGGATGCACTGAGATAGAAGGTTTTTTAGCTGTTGGTATAGAAAATGGATGGGATGATATAGATATAGCCAATTTTGATAGCCTGATAAATGTTAGCTCAATTGGTGGATACTTTAAACTCTGGAACAATGATCCACTTTCTGATTTTACTGGACTAAATAACCTTGTAAGTATTGGAGGAGACCTACTTATCGAATCTAATTCGTCTTTAGAAAGTTTAATTGGTTTGGAAAACCTCGCAAGTATTGGAGGAGAAATGAAAATCTATGCTAATAATTATATGACATCAACAGAGGGAGTTGATAACCTGATTAGCATAGGAGGAGACCTTAAAATTCAAAATAATAATGCCCTACCAAGTATTAACGGATTAATGAGTGTAGAAAGCATTGATGGTGGCCTTACTATAACGAGTAATTACTCTCTACTAAGTTTAGGAGGGCTCAATAATATAGCCGCAAGCTCTATCACTAGTCTTTCTGTTACAAGTAATGCTTCGTTAAGCGAATGCGCCATACAAAGTGTATGTGATTATTTAGATCTAGCTGATAATGTTGTAAGCATTAGTAACAATGCTAGTGGATGTAACAATGTAAGCGAAGTAGAGCAGGTTTGTGTAGCCTTATCTGTTGGAAACTTAAACACTGAAAATCAGTGGAGTATTTACCCAAACCCCTCAACTTCAATAGTCTATATTTCAGCAGATCAATCAATCGATCATATATCAATATACAATCAAATAGGAAAGCTTATTATTCAAAAATCAGGCGATGTCAATTCAATTAATGTTTCAAATTTATCCCCTGGAGCTTATATTATTGAAGTAAAAATTGAAAATTTAATAATGAGAGAAAAGTTAATTGTGGAGTGAATTATTTGAACTTTTTATAATTCCCGTAGATTGCGCTGATTTTCGCAGAAAATTTCTAATAGTTTCTTAATTATCCCGTGATTTATTCTGCGTTTATCAACGATAACTGTGGGACACCCTTCTCACTCCTCCCTTACAATTATATTCCTTGCTGCCTGAGCGCTTAAGGAAAGTGTTGTATTACCAGGAACTCGAATAGAAATTGAATGATCAAAATCAAAGCGTTCGATCATCGTAATATTGCTCCCTAATCCTAACTCATGTTTTTCCAAATAACGAAGAAAGTCATCAGAACTATCATTTACACCCACAATTACCCCAATTGAACCTTTTTTAAGATCAAACAAATCAATGGCTGATGTATGCTTTTTAATATTTCCTTCCTTATCAGGTATAGGATCACCATGTGGATCGAATTTTGGGAATTCCAAAAATTTATCAAGACGGTCGGTAAGTTCATTAGACTGGATATGCTCCATTTGTTCTGCAATATCATGAATCTGATCCCATTTAAAACCAAGTTTTTCTACTAAGAACACTTCCCATAAGCGATGTTTGCGAATAATATTTATCGATATATCTCTTCCTTCTTTTGTTAAGCAGGCGCCTTTGTATTTTTGATAG
Source organism: Flavobacteriales bacterium (assembly GCA_030591505.1). GTDB lineage: Bacteria > Bacteroidota > Bacteroidia > Flavobacteriales_D > JAHECK01 > JAHECK01. The sequence goes on from JAUVAY010000027.1 coordinate 7,206, forward strand.
CTCACTAAGCCTTTTTTATCTAACTTTTGCAACATATCAGTTACAGAAGACGATTTAGTATCGAGCATTTCAGCTATTGATGAAGTACTGGCTTCTTTTACGGATGAACCTTCAGTAAGCGAAAAAATAGCCTTAAGATAATTTTCAATGGACTGGGAATTCATAAGAATTCAGACGTAATTAATTTTTAACCATTTTTCTGCATCAGTCAGCTTACTGAATATTTTTGTAGGTATAACCGGCTTATGATACTTAATGTAAAACTTAGCAAGTAGCATGCTGGCTGTATTCGTAATCACGATCGCAATAGCTTTTCCAGTATTGATATAATCTTGATTAGTAGCGAAATAATTCCTCGCATCACTATTCATTTGTATAGAAATGCCAGTGCCATTAATAATTATTCCTCTAGGAACACCCTTGCATACTTCAACGGTATCTTTAGCTACAATCTTAGCCTCATCTAAAGTGATAATACTCAAATCTTTATAGTTAACGTAGACAATGTTGTCTTTCAACTCAATCTCTGCGTAATCACTTGTTCTCCTCTCTATTTCCATTGGTCAATGATTCCTCATTCGCTGCTAAACTAATTGAATTCTTGATAGATAAAAAGGAATGGTTTTAATATTATTACTAGGCAAATGTTCGTATCCAACCTTCAGCCTCTTTTAATGTCCTGAAGATTTTTATAGGACTTTGAGGTTTATGGAATTGGATATAAAACCGAGCCAATAGCCTTGAAGGAGTATTGTTAACAACAATTGCCATTGATATAGTTGATTTTTGGAGATCAGGATCATTAGCGAAATAATTCCTTGTTTCATTATCCATCTGTATAGATCGATCCAAACCATAAATAATTACAGAACGAGGTTTACCTTTACATAGATCCATTCCTATACTGCTAATTATTTTAGCTTCAGCTAGGTCTATTGTACTCTTATCTATATACTTAATGAGTAAATAATCAGTTTTTAATTCGATTGTTGCACTTTTGCTAGTCCTTTTTAATATAGTCATAAGTATAATCTGCCTATTAGTTTAGCACATTAAAAATAGTTAAACGTAAATAGTAGAAAGTGTACTAGTTGACAAAGATTCATTTTAGAATGCTTCTTATTAAGTCCTAATCTAATGTCTTTATCCATTTTTCAGCTTCTTTCAATGTGCTGCATATCCTTACGGGATTATGGGGTTTATGGAATTGAATAAAGAATTTCGCTAACAGTCGACTTGGAATATTATTTATTAGGAATGCCTGGGCTTTCCTGATCTTTAAATAGGGAGGATATGTAGCAATAAATTCCCTGGCGTCGTCATTCATTCTAACTGTGATGCTTAGTCCGTCAATAACAAAAGCTATAGGTTTTCCATCACAAAGTTCTATGGCTAGATCTCCCACTTCTTTTGCTTCTTTAACTCCAACTATCGCTAAATCGTTATACCTTATATAGATATAGTTATCCCTTAATTCAATCGTGGCACAGTCACATTTTCTACTATTCTTTAACATGATAGAGAATAATCAGGATTCTATCTAATTTACATTAATTAAAATTAAAATGTAAAAGCTTAGATAAAAAAGTGCTTAATGGAGAGGAATTAAATGAACTATCTTAATTTTGAAGTAGCTATTTAAAATGCAAATTACAATGTACAAAAGGCTTATTCGCCCCATTTTATTTCTTTTCGCTCCTGAAACGATACATGCAATTATTTTTCTAAAAATGAAGTTTTGGTTTAATGTGCCAGGGGTTCGGTATTTCGTTAAAAAACATTATTCAGTTTCGCATCCAAAACTTAGGAGAAAAATTTTCGGATTGGAGTTTGAAAACCCTGTTGGCTTAGCAGCCGGATTTGATAAGAATGCAAGTTTGTATAATGAATTATCCGCATTAGGATTTGGCTTTATTGAAATTGGTACCCTAACGCCAGTACCACAGCCAGGAAATCCTAAACCAAGATCTTTTAGATTACCAAAAGATAAAGCGCTGATCAATCGAATGGGGTTTAATAATGACGGCCTTGAAGATGCCGTTAAGCGATTGAGGAAAAATAACTCAGGTATTATTATCGGAGGAAACATCGGTAAAAACAAAGTAACTCCAAATGAAGATGCTATTTTGGATTATGAAAAAGGATTTATTACCCTTTTTGATGTAGTTGACTATTTTGTTGTAAATGTTAGTTCACCTAATACACCAAACCTAAGAGAGTTACAGGAAAAAGAACCGTTAACAAAGTTGCTTATGCATTTAATGCAACTGAATGGAAGTGAAGAAAAGCCAAAGCCTATATTATTGAAAATTGCACCTGACCTTACTGATGATCAGTTAAATGATATTATCGATATCGTTATTGAAACAAGAATAGATGGTGTTATAGCTACGAATACTACAATTTCAAGAGAAGGACTTATTACTGAAAGTTCGAAAATTGAGGAGATTGGAGCCGGAGGATTGAGTGGAGCTCCATTGAGAATACGGTCGACAGAAGTGATTCGATATTTAAAAGAAAGATCAAATAATGCCTTTTCGGTAATTGGGGTAGGTGGAATCATGTCGCCTGAGGATGCGATTGAAAAAATAGAAGCAGGAGCTGATCTTATTCAGCTATTTACCGGTTTTATATATGAAGGGCCGGATCTTATAAAGCAGATTAATAAAGAACTGATTAAAAGAGAATTATGAATAAAAAACTATTGATCGTAAGTACTTCAACCATTCACGGTAGTGGATATTTAGAATATATATTAGATGAAGTAAAGGATTTTTTTGGGGGAGTGAATAGTATTGTATTTATTCCTTACGCTCGCCCAGGTGGACTGAGCCATGATGACTATACCGCATTGGCAAAAGAGAAGTTTTCTGGATTAAATATTAGTGTAAAAGGGTTACATGAATTTGATGATCCTATTACTGCTTTGAAAGATGCAGAAGGGGTATTTACTGGAGGCGGAAATACTTTTCTGCTGCTAAAAACATTATATGAAGTTGGTGTAATGGATATGTTAAAGGATAGAATTAATAAAGGAATGCCTTTTATGGGAACGAGTGCTGGCTCTAATATTACCGGATTGACAATCGGGACAACGAATGATATGCCAATTGTTTATCCACCTTCATTTAATGCCTTAGGAGCTTTACCTTTTAATCTTAATCCCCATTATCTCGATCCAGATCCTACTTCTAAGCATAAAGGAGAAACCAGACAGACAAGAATTGAAGAGTTTTTAGGTTTTAATGATATAAAAGTGGTTGGATTAAGAGAAGGAAGTTGGTTGAGAGTAAATGGTGATGAAATTGAATTGAAAGGACCATTATCAGCTCGAATTTTTGAAAAAGGAAAAGAAGTATACGAATACCAACCTGGAATTTTTAATATATAACAAGGATGAAGATCGTAGAATGCCCAAGGGATGCAATGCAAGGGTTGCATCATTTTGTTGAGACAAAAGATAAAATTGAATATATCAATTTGTTACTTCAGATCGGTTTTGATACGATTGATTTTGGAAGCTTTGTTTCGCCGAAATCGATTCCTCAATTGAGGGATACTGCAGAAGTATTGAATAGTCTTGATCTATCAAAGAGCAGATCAAAACTTCTTGCCATAATTGCCAACGAAAGGGGGGCTTTAGATGCATTGCAATTCGATGCAATCGATTATTTGGGGTTTCCCTTTTCTATCTCTGAAGAGTTTCAACAAAGAAATACTAAAAAGAGTATTGATGAGTCATTGATACATGTTGAGAAGATCCAGAATCATTGTATCAAAAATGGGAAAGAGCTGGTTGTATACCTTTCCATGGCTTTTGGAAATCCTTATGGAGAATTGTGGAGTCCCGAGATTGCAGCAAAGTGGAGCGAGCGACTGATCAACGAATTTGATATTAAGATTCTGGCATTGTCTGATACAATAGGAGTATCCAAACCGGATAATATTAGCCCTATGTTTGAATTAATGATAAACGAATTTCCGAATGTTGAAATTGGGGCTCATTTGCATACTTCACCTGATTCTTGGAGAGAAAAAGTGAATGCTGCATGGGATGCTGGATGTCGTAGGTTTGATGGAGCATTAAAAGGTTATGGTGGATGCCCAATGGCAGAAGATGATCTTGTGGGTAATATGCCAAGTGAAAACTTAATTAAGTTTATTGAGGAAAAAGAAGTAGATGCAGGTATTGATAAAGAGAAATTGGGTCAGGCGCTGTCGATGGCGAGTAAGATAATGATGTAGTCCCTCGCATCCGCCAGAGGCTGACACTCGGGAACCTTTTATTGGAAAAGAAGATGGAAGAAAAGAGACATATTCTATTTCCTCAGTGAACTCTGTTTAAAAATCTTGCGAACTTTGTGGTTAAAAAAAGCAATAAGAAAGTGCTTATTAATGATTAACCACAATGACACCAAGAATGCACAAAGATCTCAAAGAAAAATATTGAATCATGATAAATCAATTTTCTTCGTGAACTCAGCGTAAAAACCTCGTGCACTTTGTGGTTAAAAAGAGTAAATAGATTTACGTTCTTTTTAATGTTATCAATGTTATCTCTGGCATAATACCAACCCTTCCAGGATAACCGATATATCCAAAACCTCGATTTACATATAGTTTTTGATCACCTTCTTCATACAAGCCAGCCCATTTAGGATATTTATATTTTACTGGGCTCCACTTTATATTTCCCAATTCCACACCAAACTGCATTCCATGGGTATGTCCAGAAAGAGTTAAGTCAACACTTGAATTTTTTGTCACTTCAGCATCCCAATGAGATGGATCATGAGACATTAATAATTGGAAGTCACTGTCGGAACTTCCATTCAAAGCTTCGCTCAAATTTCCATGTTGTGGAAAAGGAGGGAGGCCCCAGTTCTCTACTCCGGCAAGGGTAAATGTTTCCCCGTTTTTTTCAAATATCCTATTCTCATTTAATAGGATATCAAATCCCATTTCTTTATGAATGCCAATAAGCTTATCAAGGTTGGTTTGTTTTGCTTCCGTTGATGGCCAATTCACATAATCCCCATAATCATGATTACCTAAAATAGAATATTTCCCCATTGGAGCCTCAATCGACTTAAGATTCTCTATCCATGGCTCTGCTTCATCAGCTGTATTATTAACCATATCCCCTGTAAAAAGAATCATATCGGGTTTCAGATCACGGATCATTTGTAAGCCCTTTTCTACACGTTCATATTCTTTGAAAAAACTTCCGATATGTAGATCAGAAATCTGCACAATTCGAAGTCCATCAAATGATTTTGGAAGAGAAGTAAACGAAAGTTCCTTTTCATGAACCTTAAACTTATACCTTCCTATAAGCATACCCCAGCCCAATGAGAACAATGGAATACTTGCTATTATCGCACCTAAGTAAGTAATGAAAACACTTCTTCCTATCAACTCTCCTGCGACTTGTTGCTGTGCAGGCTTGAATAAACCCATTACAAAATTGCTCACGTCATTGATCAATACAAAACTTATAAAGATCAACTTGGGAACAAAGAACATTAAGAAGACACCGAATGAAATAAATACAAACTTATAGGGTATTTCAGCTCCTGGGATCCTTGACTTAATAATGATATATATCCAGATGATATACAGACTAATATTGATCGACCAATAGGCTGTAAAAAAGATCTTTTTTGCACCTGTCTGAGCAAAACCTCTTACAAGGTCTTTTATACCTTTAAAGGTATATAAGTCGATAAGAAAAAAAGTAGCAATTATAAGAATGATGCCAAGTAGGCCAATATTTTTCATGTGGTCAATTTAATAGTCGACAAAAATAGAATATTTGATTATTAAAATTTGTTAAAGTTTATGAACGGAAAAACATAATTGTACAATGTACACTAAGTAAAAATATCCTATATTACATCGCAAATTTAAAGTTATGAAAAAACCCCAATTATCTTTTTGGCAGATCTGGAATATGAGTTTTGGATTTTTAGGAATTCAATTTGGTTTTGCTCTGCAGAATGCTAATGTTAGTAGAATATTTGAGACATTAGGTGCTAGTGTAGATGATATTCCAATTTTATGGGTAGCTGCTCCTTTAACCGGATTGATTGTTCAGCCAATAATTGGATATTTCAGTGATAGAACATGGGGTAGACTAGGGAGAAGACGTCCTTATTTTCTTATTGGGGCAATTCTGGCTTCTTTGGCCTTGATCATAATGCCTAATAGTCCAACATTGTGGTTTGCTGCCGGGATGTTATGGATCATGGATGCTTCCATCAATATTTCTATGGAACCATTTAGGGCATTTGTTGGAGATATGCTTAATTCGAAACAAAGAACAACCGGTTTTGCAATGCAGAGCTTCTTTATTGGATTAGGAGCTGTTATTGCATCAGCGCTTCCATATATTTTAACCAATTGGTTTGGCGTTTCAAATACCGCTGAACCTGGTGTGATCTCAGATAATGTCAAGTGGTCATTTTATATGGGTGGAATCGTTTTTATGATTGCTGTATTATGGACGGTTTACAGTACAAAAGAATATTCGCCTTCAGAGTTGGAAGAATTTGGGAAGGAGGAAGACAAGCCGGATCTTTTTAAAGGAGAGTTAGAAACGGATGATGAATACAGGTCGAATGGAAAAAAATTAATTAATAAGGGTTTAATAATTGCCATTATTGGGCTTGCACTTACGTATTGGTTCTATTCATCAGACCTTGCAAAAGAACTTTATATATTATCCATTGGAATTTTTGTAGCTGGATTATTGGCATTTCTTTCAGGTTTTATGCAGCGAAAAGGCAAAAATACTGCAGGCTTTGTTACGATAGTTAACGATATCCAATTTATGCCTAAAACAATGAAGCAACTGGCCATCGTCCAATTTTTCTCTTGGTTTTCTTTGTTTGCGATGTGGATTTATACAACCCGAGCGGTTACATCGTATATCTATGGCTCAACTGATACTTCATCTGAATTATATAACAATGGAGCAGATAAGGTAGGACTGATGTTTGCATTTTATAGTGTAATTACCTTTATGGTAGCCTTTTTACTGCCTGTATTGGCAAAGAAAATTGGAAGAAAAGCTACCCACAGTATAAGTCTTGTTTTTGGAGGAATAGGATTGATCTCTTATTATTTTATCTCGGATCCTAATTATTTATTTTTGAGTATGGCAGGAATTGGAGTTGCATGGGCAAGTATTCTATCTATGCCGTATGCAATCCTTACTGATTCATTACCATCCAATAAAATGGGATACTATATGGGGGTTTTCAATTTCTTTATTGTAATTCCGCAATTAGTAGCTGCATCAATTTTAGGCTTTATGGTGGTTAATTTCTTCGATGGAGAGGCAATATTGGCTATTGTAGCCGGTGGTGTCTCAATGCTTCTTGCAGCAGTTTCGGTTATGTTTGTAGATGATAAAGGAGAAGCTTAAGTAATTTCTCACTTCGCGAAAACGCTCAATTATTTTTCTCGCAAAGCACGCGAAGATATCCGCAAAGCACGGGAAGAGTTTAAAATTTATAATTAAAATTATTTCTTTGCGCTCTTAGTGTCTCAATTCATTGAGCCTTTGCTTTCTTTGCGTGAACTTGTAAAGGCAATCAAATAGCTACATAATTACTTAAAAAGGGCCCGATAAAATCGAGCCCTTTAATAATTTAATCAAACCGTAGTCCTATACTTTCGTAATTCGTAATTGATTTAGTCTTCCTTCCAGTTCTCATTTCTACCTGGAGTATAAGGCATTTTTGCTTTGTCAAATTCTGCTTCTAAAGCAGTTACATCCTTTACAAGGTTTTGAAGGTTAATGATTTCTACATTGTATTCTTCCAATGCTATTCCGTAATTGTAAACCGCTGTTTTAGTTGGAGCAGAAAATGAATCCCAGGTACTATAAGCTGCAATTCCTAATCTTTCAGAGAATCCAGGATACACTTCAAATTGATTCGTAGCACGAATGCCATCACCATTGAAAGCAACATTGATATCATACATTGTCTCTTCCATAGCCTTAACTCGTTTCAACCATTCTGCGTTTGCTGTAGGATATTCTTCTACTGCTCTTTTTACAAAGCTTATTCGCTTATTGGTTTCAGACATCAATTTATCTGCACCTGAAATAGATCGACTCAATTCTTTTATGTCATTTTGGAATTTAATAAGGGCTTCTAAGTCATCAGCTTGAAGAGTTCTATTATCCAATAATTTGACTTCAAACTCAACGGCATCTGATACCGAAGTATATTCTCCATTATTCACTAGCACCATCTCTACCATATATTTACCAGGCATAACCAATGGACCAAAATCTCCATCACTATAGCGTGCTTTTACAAAAGGTTTTAGTCGGGTAGGTGAAGATGTCATTGCTCGTAGATCCCATACTGCAGTAGATGTACCTGCTGTTGCTGGTTTTTTGATCTTCCTCATTACATTGCCATTCATGTCTTTTACAACAAATAATAAAAAGGCTTTGTCTTCCGTTTTTTCAACTCTTAATTGATCAAATGAAGGATAATAATTGTCTGTTTCCTTTTTCTCTTTTGCTTGTCGAACTTCTTTCGTCGTTTTCAAGGTATCAGCAAAATTATATCTAAAGATCGCTCCAAAAGCCGGATTAGGCGAAGTGAAAATCGATTCTCCTTGATCTGCTTTTCCAGTTAATCCCATTGGATTTGTTGGAATATATTGCAATGCAGGTTTTACTGGGAAGATCTCAGATTTCGTTTTGTCATAGTCGCTTTTAGCCATTGTTCTTAATGCTGAATAATCATCCAATACATAAAAACTTCTACCAAATGTTCCAAGTACTACATCGTTCTCTCTTTTTTGAATCGCGATATCTCTAACTGCAATAGTTGGAAGTCCAGATTTTAATGAATGCCAGTTTTTACCTGCATTTAATGAGACAAATAAGCCAAATTCAGTACCTGCGAAGAGTATGTTGGGATCAACATGATCTTCTGCAATCGAGTATACTGCTCCCGCTTCCGGAAGGTCATTTTGAATAGCTGTCCAGCTTTTTCCTTTATCATTACTACGGTGTAGGTAAGGTTTAAAGTCACCTCTTTTGTGATTATTAAAGACAGCATAAACTACATTTTCATCATGCTGAGAAGAGACTAGCATATTAACATAGGTCAGGTCTGGAACACCATTAAAAGAACTGTATTTCGTCCAGTTTGCACCATCATCATCTGATACTTGAATCAATCCATCATCAGTTCCTACATATAACAGACCTTTCTTAACAGGTGATTCATCAAATGCTACAATGTTTCCAAATATAGTAGTAGATCGGTTTTTCATAACCGCGTCAATACTCCATACTTTACCCATTACTTTCATCGTGTTTCTATCGAGTCCTCGGGTAAGGTCACCACTTATTTCTGTCCAACTATCTCCACGATCTGTAGATTTAAATACTTTTTGAGCACAGAAATAAAGTGTTTTGTGATCATTCGGACTGATCAATAAAGGAGCATCCCAATTCCAACGTAATGCTTCTCCGCCTTTTAAAGGATAAGGTTTGATACTTACTTTCTCACCACTCTTATGGTCGTATCTAACGATCCAACCGTATTGTGCTTGTGCATAAACGATATTAGGATCAGTAGGATCAATTTGAGATTCAAATCCATCTCCACCATTAGTAATGTACCAATCTGAATTTAAGATACCAGCATTATTAACGGTTCTCGATGGCCCACCTTGTGAGTTATTATCTTGTGTTCCACCATATACATTATAAAATGGTTCGGCATAATCGATAGACACTTTGTAAAACTGTGTGATCGGAAGATTGGGTTTAAACTGCCATGTTTTTGCCATATCCCATGTCTCATAAAGTCCACCATCACAAGCAACCAACCAGTGTGAAGTGTTTTCTGGTTCTATCCAGATGTCGTGATTATCTACGTGTTTATTTTTTTCACCTGTCTTTTTAAAAGTTGCTCCAGCATCTTCTGTATGATGCAACCATGTATCCATAGAAAAAACTTTCTTTGGGTCAAGAGGATCACAGATTAGTTCAGTGTAGTAGTTTCCACTGGTTGTATACTTGCTCATTTTATCCCATGAAGCTCCTCTATTCATGCTTTTATAAACACCACCTTCATCATTGGCAGCTTCTACCATGCAATAAAGATATTCAGGATCAGCAGGAGATATAGCTAAAGCAATTCTTCCTTTGTCATTTTTTGTTAAACCCTTATTTACTTTATTCCAGTTCTTACCACCATCTGTAGTTTTATAAATTCCAGATTCTGGTCCTCCACCAATATATGTGAATACATGTCTTCGTCGTTGATGTGCCGATGCATACATTACATTAGGATCTCGTGGGTCCATAATTAGATCAGCAAAACCAGTATTGTCGCTTACAAACAGAATTCGTTCCCATGTAAGTCCACCGTCTTCTGTTTTATAAATCCCTCTGTCACCACCTTCTTTCCAAAGCGGACCAGTTGCAGCAACATATACGATATCAGAGTTTTCAGGGTGAATGATCATGGTTCCAATATGCTCAGATTCTTTTAGGCCCATGTTTTCCCATGATTTACCACCATCGATAGACTTATAAACTCCATCACCATAGGCAACACTACGCTGATTGTTATTTTCTCCGGTTCCAACCCAAACTACATTGGTATTGTTGGCATCGATTTTCACACATCCTATAGAATAAGATCCCTCAGAATCAAATATTGCTTCGTAAGACGTACCTGCATTAGAAGTTTTCCAAACTCCTCCTGATGCAACGGCAAGATAATACTCAGTATAATCATATGGATTTACTTCAATATCAGCAATTCGACCTGATTTCACTGCTGGTCCAATTCCTCTTAACGAGAAGCTATTGAACATAGCATCTGGAAGATCTTTTGTTGTAGTTGCTTTGTCTTTCGATTTTCCTTTTTTCTGAGAATAGATAGATGTCGTCCCTATAAAAAAGAGGGCAATTAATAATATTATTCTATACATGTTTTGTATGTTTTTTATTGAGATGTGAAAGTAAGAAAAAAATGAAATTGGGTACCTGATTATTATTATTAATAATGATGAATAGTGTATCACAAAGGTTCTCTAAGAAGCTCAGAGATACACAAAGTACTATAAATGGACAGATTTGAAGATAAATAATTATTTTCTTGCTATTTTCTGAGTACTCTGTGATACTTTTTTGTTAGATTCATTTCTTTCATCAACAATTTGTAAGCTCAACTTCAAACAAATCCTATCTTTGCGGCCTTAAATTAGATTAGAAAATGAAGCAATTAATAGAATGTGTTCCAAATATATCTGAGGGACGTGATAGTCATAAGATTAAATTGGTTACTGATGAAGTTGAAAAGGTAGATGGAGTCAAATTATTGGATGTAGATCCTGGTAAATCAACCAATAGAACGGTTATTACTTTTGTTGGTGAACCAGCTCAAGTGATTGAAGCAGCTTATAGAGTAATTAAAAAAGCAGCGGAAGTGATCGATATGAGCCAACAAAGTGGAGCACACCCTCGATTTGGCGCAACTGATGTTTGTCCTTTAGTGCCTATTGCTAATATATCGATGGAGGAGACAGCTAAATATGCTCATAAATTAGGAAAGAGAGTAGGTGATGAATTGGGTGTACCGATATATTTCTATGAAAATGCAGCAAGAAAAGAGGAAAGAAGAAATTTAGCGAATAATCGCTCAGGTGAATACGAAGGATTAGCTAAAAAACTTGTTGACCCGAATTGGAAACCGGATGAAGGCCCTGCAGAGTTTAATGATAGTGTTAAGCGGAGTGGTGCTACAGCTATTTCAGCGCGTGATTTCTTAGTAGCATATAATATCAACTTAAATAGCACATCTACTCGACGTGCCAATGCAATTGCATTTGATATTCGTGAAGCCGGAAGAGTAAAAAGAGAAGGCAATCCTGTTACTGGGAAAATCGTTAATGACGAGAACGGAGAACCTATACGTATTCCTGGGAAATTGAAGGCAGTTAAAGGAATTGGTTGGTATATTGAGGAGTATGGTGTAGCACAATTATCCTATAATTTGACAAATATTTCAATCACTCCTGTGCATATTGCCTTTGATGAAACTGTAAAAGCTGCTCAAGCAAGAGGAATAAGAGTCACGGGTTCTGAATTGGTTGGTTTGATACCTTTAAAAGCCATGTTGGATGCTGCTGATTACTTTTTGACAAAGCAGGAGCGATCTTTAGGAATTGATGAGGCTGAGAAAATTAAAATTGCTGTTAAATCATTAGGCTTGGATGATCTTATGCCATTTATACCGGAAGAAAAGATCATTGAATACCTTATAGAAGATAGTGAAGAGAAGAAGTTAATTGATATGGATCTTGTTGCATTTGCCAATGAAACAGCATCAGAATCGATTGCTCCTGGAGGAGGTTCTATTTCAGCATATGTTGGTTCCTTAGGTGTTTCTTTAGGTGGAATGGTAGCTAATTTATCAGCTCATAAAAGAGGTTGGGACGACAGATGGGAAGAGTTTTCGAACTATGCAGTTGAAGCACAAAAGATAAAAGATAGAATACTTTTCCTTGTTGATGAAGATACTGCTTCATTCAATAAAATAATGGCTGCATTTGGTCTTGCCAAAGGAAGTGATGAAGAAAAAACGATAAGAAAACAAGCTATTCAAGATGCAACTAAGTATGCGATCGAGATACCTTTTAAAGTGATGGAAGCTTCATACGAAAGTTTAGTCTTATGTGAAAAAATGGCAGAGATTGGTAATCCAAATTCTGTAACGGATGCTGGAGTAGGTGCATTATGCGCCAGAACAGCGGTTTTGGGAGCGTTTATGAATGTGAAAATTAATGCTAGCGGTTTGACGGATAAAGAATTTGCTAATGAAATGATTGCGAAAGGGCAGGAGTTGCATGATAAGACTGTTACTAAAGAAGATGATGTGATAGCGTTAGTAAATAGTAAGATGTAGTGTGTAAATAATATTGCCACTAAGGCACCAAGACGCAAAGAATCACCAAGGTCTTTGTGTAACTTAGAGACTTTGAGCCTTGGCGGCTATAATTTAGAGTTTAATACATGTCAGAAAAAAAATACATAATTCCCCACGATTTTAAGATCACAAAAGAAGATCGCGAAAAGCTTAATAAGCATAAAGCGATGTTAATTTGGTTCACTGGAATTTCCGGTTCAGGAAAATCTACGCTAGCTTCTATGGCTGAACATGTGCTTAATGAAAAAGGAATTCACACTTATATCTTGGATGGTGATAATGTACGCTCTGGACTTAATAATGATCTAGATTTTTCTGATGAAGGTAGAGTTGAAAATATCAGAAGAATTGCCGAAGTAGCTCGTTTATTTGTTGATGCTGGATTAGTTGTTATGGCATCTTTTATTTCGCCTTTTAAATCAGAAAGAGCATTGGCTAGAGATCTAGTAGGAAAGGAGAATTTTGTAGAAATATTTGTTGATTGCGAAATTTCAACAGCTGAAGACCGTGATGTAAAAGGGCTTTATAAAAAAGCTAGAGCTGGAATTATTCCTAATTTCACTGGAATTTCCTCTCCCTATGAAAAACCGGAAAATCCTGATGTAATAGTGAATAGCTCTACTGAAACGAAGGAAGAATCTTTAGAGAAAATTGTTGAACATTTAAGTGCAAGATTATCATTCAAATAACTGACAACAATCACTAAAAAAACAGGTCCCAATATCATTAAAATAGAGACGAATCCTTATTTTCGCATACCAAAATAAACACCAAATGTATAACTACACCTTAAAGCATATAAAAGAACTCGAAGCTGAGTCAATTTTTATTCTTCGAGAAGTATTTTCTCAATTCGACAAGCCTGTCATTCTTTTCTCTGGAGGAAAAGATAGCCTTGTTGTTGCACATTTGGCGAGAAAAGCCTTTTATCCTGCAAAAATCCCTTTTACATTTTTGCATATTGATACAGGGCATAATTTCCCAGAAACAATGGCTTTTAGAGATAGTGTGGTAGAGAAATTCGGAGTGACACTATTGGTGGGTTCAGTACAAAAGTCAATAGATGACGGACGTGTAAAAGAAGAAAAAGGAATTAACGCAAGTCGTAATATTCTTCAAACCACTACGCTATTGGATACAATCGAAGAAGAGAATATTGATTGTGCAATTGGTGGAGCAAGAAGAGATGAAGAGAAGGCACGAGCAAAGGAAAGATTCTTTTCACATCGGGATGAATTTGGTCAATGGGATCCGAAAAACCAACGACCAGAATTGTGGAATCTTTTTAATGCCAGAAAGAATTTCGGAGAACATTTTAGAGTATTTCCTATTTCTAATTGGACCGAGATGGATATCTGGCAATACATTTTATCAGAAGAAATTGAGATTCCATCTTTATATAAAGCACACGAACGAGAAGTTGTTTGGAGAAACGATAGCTGGTTACCGGTATCTGAGTTCCTAAACTTAAGGGATGGTGAAAAAATAGAAAAAAAGACGATTCGTTTCAGAACATTAGGTGATATCACCATTACGGGAGGTATTGAATCTACTGCTGTTAAAATGGAAGATATAGTTGCTGAAGTTGCAGCTGAACGTCAGACGGAGAGAGGAAATAGGGCGGATGATAAGCGCTCTGAGACTTCGATGGAGGATAGAAAGAAGGAAGGGTACTTTTAATCAATTGCGCCCCGATAACTATCGGGGACGAATTACGAATTACGAATTATGAGTGAAATATCGGATAACATGGAATTAATGCGTTTCACCACTGCGGGAAGCGTTGATGACGGAAAGAGTACATTAATTGGACGTTTACTATACGATTCTAAATCGATTTTTGAAGATCAGTTAGAATCCATTAGGAAGACTTCTGACCGAATGGGACTGGATCATATGGAGCTGGCTTTGTTAACAGATGGACTTAGAGATGAGCGTGAGCAAGGAATTACTATTGATGTTGCCTATCGTTATTTTGCTACACCTAAGAGAAAATTTATTATAGCTGATACCCCAGGACATATTCAGTATACGAGGAATATGATCACTGGAGCATCTACAGCAAATGTTGCTTTAATATTGATAGATGCTAGAAATGGAGTTGTTGAACAAACATCTCGACACTCTTTTATTGCTTCACTTCTTAAAATACCCCACCTTATCGTTTGTGTCAATAAAATGGACCTTGTTGATTATAAACAGGAGGCATTCGATAAGATCGTTGAACAATATTCGACCTTTGCTTCAAAGTTGGAAGTAAAAGATATTCGCTTTATCCCAATTAGTGCATTGGAAGGTGATAATGTTGTAAATCGTTCTGAAAAAACGCCTTGGTATGAAGGTGCTACCTTACTTCATGAATTGGAAACGATGCATATCGGTTCTGATCAAAACCATATCGATTGTCGTTTTGCTGTACAAACAGTAATCCGTCCACATAGTGAAGATCATCATGATTTTAGAGGATATGCCGGTAGAATTATAGGAGGAGTGTATAAGCCTGGTGATGAGATAATTGTTCTCCCTTCTGGGTATTTATCAAAAATAAAAAGCATTTATGATTATGATAAGGAAGTAAAGGAAGCCTTTTCTCCTATGTCAGTAACAATTACTTTAGAAGATGATATTGATGTTTCAAGAGGGGATATGATCGTTCGTCGAAATAATCAACCATCTGTTGGTCAGGAAATAGAAGTGATGGTTTGCTGGATGCATGAACAAGGTCCACGACCTAAAGCAAAGTATATTATCAGACAAACGACGAATGAAGCGAAGGCGATAATTAGAGATATTAAATATAAGGTTGATATAAATACCCTACATCGTCTGGAAGAGGATAAGGATATTAAAATGAATGATATTTTCCGCGCTCATATTCGCGTTACCAAACCCTTACTTTTTGATTCATATAAGCAGAATCGAAATACTGGTAGTATTATCTTAGTAGATGAATTTACTAATGAGACAGTAGCTGCCGGGATGATTATTTAATTATAAAGGACAAGCTCAGGGAGTCATTTAAATTGTTAAATGTCTCCCTGAGCTTGTCGAAGGGTTTTTACTATTTTAGAATAATCTCACACCAACACTTAAGATCCATTGATTTGGCCTTGTGTCCGGACTATATAGCTCATCTTTTCCAGGAACTGCAACATCACTATTGTGTGCTGTATGAAAAGCTCCTTCATACTTTAGATCAATTACCAACATCCAAAAATCAACACCTAAACCAGCTTGGTATCCCCAAAGCATGTTCTTATAATTATCTTTTACATCCTGTTCAAGGTTAGCGCTCCTGGCATCAGCACTCAGTAATATACTTGCATAAGGACCAGCAGAAACACGAAATATCTTTAAAAATTTATAGCCGAAATTTAATGGAATATCCATTCTATTGTATTCAAGGTTCCATACTTCCCCAACGTTAGTCCCATCACTCAAGTCAATTTCTCCTCCGGTTGAGGTAAATAATAATTCAGGCATTACAACAAACTTCTCCTTAAAGATCATTTGCGAAAAAATACCGGCATGATAGCCAAAGGTATTATCACCTGTTGTAATTCTAAATCCATTTACAGACTCATCTATTTTAACCTGAGAAGAAGATAGACCAGCTCTTATACCTAAATGGAATTGAGAAAATACGCCAATCGTCAAAAATGTAAATAGTATACTTAACGCAATATTTTTCATAGTCATATTTATTTGGTTCAGTTCGTTCTTAGAAATAATTGTGCCAAAAATAAGTTTCAATTCTATAATCAAACAAAAAACGACCACATTTATTGCAGTCGCTCTTGTTAATAATTATCAGAATTACTTACAGACTTTCAAAATGAGCAGTAAAATGACGAAGGAACGCGGGTTCATAAGTAATTTTCACTCCTTTTGTGTCTTTTATTCTTTTTTGAACCTCGCCAAAAACTTCAATAACATATTCGATATGACTTTGAGTATAAACTCTACGTGGAATAGCTAATCGAACCAACTCCATAGGAGAGGGGATTAGTTTGCCTTTATCATCATATCTACCAAACATGACAGAACCAATCTCTACAGATCGAACTCCACCAACATGGTACAGTTCACTTACTAATGTTTGTCCCGGATATTGATCTACAGGAATATGAGGATACATTTCTTTTGCATCAATATAAACAGCATGTCCTCCAATTGGGAGCATTAATGGAATTCCCATTTCATGCAATTTATTTCCTAAGTATTCAGTACTTCGAATTCTATAATGTAGATAGTCAGCATCAAAAACTTCATCTAAACCAATTGCAATGGCTTCCATATCACGACCTGAAAGTCCACCATAAGTTGTAAAACCTTCAGTTATGATTAAAAGGTTCTTACATTCATTAGCGATCTTCTCATCACGTAAGCTCAAAAAGCCTCCCATATTTACAAGGGCATCTTTTTTGGCACTCATTACCGCTCCATCTGCAAAAGACATCATTTCCTGAGCAATGCTTTTATAGTCGACATCAGCATAAGCTTTCTCCCGATGATGTACGAAATAAGCATTTTCAGCTATTCTACACATATCTTGAAGGTAGAGTACACCATGTTTCTTACATACTTCACCAACTTGGCGGGCATTTTCCATACTAACAGGCTGACCACCTCCACTATTATTGGTAATTGTAAGAATAACAGCCCCAACATTTTCTGCACCTAAGCGAAGAATATTTTCTTCCAGCTGCTTAATGTCCATATTACCCTTAAAAGGATGATATTGTTTAGGGTTTTTACCTTCTTCAATTGGTATATCGATTGCATCTGCACCAGAAAATTCAATATTTGCTCGCGTAGTATCAAAATGAGTATTAGAAATAAAAGTTTTCCCTTTACCTCCTAAGTGAGTATAAATGATACGTTCTGCAGCTCTTCCTTGATGGGTTGGAAGTACATACTCCATACCCGTTAATTCTTTCACTACTTTTTCCATTCTCTTCCAAGAACGAGAACCTGCATACGATTCATCGCCATCAATTATTCCGGCCCATTGACTTGCACTCATTGCCGATGTACCCGAATCGGTAAGCATATCTATGATCACTTGATCGGAGTCCAATAGAAAAGTATTCAAATGAGCATCTTTAAGAAATTTTTTCCTTTCAGCTTCCGTACTCATCGTAATGGGCTCAACCATTTTAATTTTAAAGGGCTCTATAATTGTTTTTAGTGCCATACAGTCTAACTATTTTATATTTTTTTAAATCTAGCCTGAAAGAAACGAAGATATTCGGGTTCATATACCATTTCCATCCCATTTATTTCATTTCTATTTTCATATACTTCACAAACTGATTCGCATATTACATCCATATGTGCTTGTGTATATACTCTTCTTGGAATAGTAAGTCTTACCAATTCGAGCTTAGGATATCTATGATCACCTGTTTTAGGATCACGTCCTGCAGAAACAACTCCACGTTCCATGGTTCTAACTCCAGAATCAAGGTAGATCTCAGCGGCTAATGTTTGAGCTGGAAATTTATCTTGAGGAACATGAGGAAGAAATTTCTTAGCATCCAAAAAGATCCCATGAGTTCCAATAGGTTTAACCACTGGTATTCCCGCCTTTATCAATTGATTTCCTAAATAGTGCACTTGTCCAACACGTGCTCTCATATGCTGATCGCTTACCGATTCAGTGATTCCAATAGCCATCGCTTCCATATCACGACCTGCCATTCCTCCATAAGTATGCAAACCTTCATAAACAACGACCAAATTCATCGCTTTTTCATAAATATCTTTATCGTTCATCGCTAAGAATCCACCAATATTTACTAAAGCATCCTTTTTAGCGCTCATTGTTGCACCATCAGTTAAAAGGCAAAGCTCTTTTGTTAACTCAGCAACTGATTTATCAGAATATCCTTCTTCATACTGCTGTATCATAAATGCATTTTCAGCAACACGGGTCATATCATGGATTATAGGAATGCCATAGTTAGAAGTAAGTGCTCTTACAGCTTTCATATTCTCCATTGAAATTGGTTGACCACCAGCCATATTTACTGTTGTAGCAATAGAAACATATGGGATTCTTTCTTTTCCATATTCCTTGATAAGATCTTCTAGTTTATTTAGATCTACATTCCCTTTAAAAAGATGCATGCTTTCAGGATCATGAGCTTCGGGGATAATAATATCAACAAATTTTCCACCTGCTAGTTCCTGATGTAAACGAGTTGTAGTGAAATACATATTACCCGGAATAATGTCGCCATCTTTGATCATGATCTGCGAAATCAAATTCTCAGCACCACGTCCTTGATGAGTAGGGACAATATATTTATAGCCATAATATTTTTTTATGGTCTCATCCAAATTATAAAAATTTCGACTTCC
>JAUVAY010000148.1 GCA_030591505.1 Flavobacteriales bacterium
AAGAACAATCCACGTCACGATCGTGGTAGCCGTAAAGATCCGAATGCTGTTGGACGTCCTTCACCGGATAGTGATAACAAATGGGATTATGGTTTTGATTTTGATGGTTTGATCACGCATGAAGGCGTTTTGGAGATTATGCAAGATGGTTATGGATTCCTGCGTTCTTCAGATTATAATTACCTTTCATCACCTGATGATGTTTATGTTTCACAGTCGCAGATTAAATTGTTTGGACTAAAAACAGGAGATACTATAAAAGGAGATGTTCGACCTCCAAAACCAGGAGAGAAATACTTTCCATTGATAAAAGTAGATAAGATCAATGGGCGTGAGCCGGAATGGGTTCGTGATAGAGTTCCTTTTAAATACTTGACACCACTTTTTCCACAAGAGAAATTTAATCTTTCAGGAAATAATCGAAATATTTCAACACGGATCATCGACCTTTTCTCACCAATTGGAAAAGGACAACGTGGATTGATCGTTTCTCAACCTAAAACAGGTAAGACGGTATTATTAAAAGACATTGCTAATGCAATCGCTGCTAATCATCCCGAGGTTTATCTTATCATTTTATTGATAGATGAACGTCCGGAAGAAGTGACTGATATGAGACGATCAGTACGGGCAGAAGTTGTTGCTTCTACTTTTGATGAACCGGCTTCTCAGCATGTTAAAATTGCGAATATTGTATTGGAGAAAGCCAAACGAATGACCGAATGTGGTCATGATGTAGTTATTCTTCTTGATTCTATTACACGATTAGCTCGTGCATACAACACTGTAGCACCAGCTTCTGGTAAAGTACTTACTGGTGGAGTAGATGCCAATGCACTGCAAAAACCAAAAGCGTTTTTTGGAGCAGCACGTAAGATTGAAAACGGAGGGTCGCTTTCAATACTTGCTACTGCACTTACCGATACTGGTTCAAAAATGGATGAGGTTATTTTTGAAGAGTTCAAAGGAACGGGTAATATGGAATTACAGTTGGATAGAAAAATATCTAATAGAAGAATTTATCCAGCTATTGACATTATGACTTCTGGAACACGTAGAGAAGACCTCCTTATGGATAAGGATACACTTCAACGTATTTGGATTCTTCGTAAGCACCTTGCAGATATGAATTCGATCGAAGCAGTTGAGTTTATTAAAAATAGATTGGGACAAACGAAATCAAATGAGGAATTCCTTATTTCGATGAACGGTTAAAAGTCATTTTATTATGAAATACTCTGCAGTTCTTCTTGCAGTCTTGTATATTCTTATTCGAATTTTCTTGTTTTATTCAGGAACGAATGATGATGATTACAAGTATTTAGTATCGCTAAATTTATTTTTTATCGTTGCAGGGATAGCACTTGCTATGTATGAAAACTATCGATCCGGAACGGAAAAAGTTTACTTCCCGGATGAAATGAAGGTAGCGATGCGATCAGTTAGTTATTATGCTATTATTCTAACACTTTTCACTTATATCTTTTATGCTTATATCGATAATGGATTTGGACAGCGTAAAATGGATGTGTTCAGGTATGAGTTGGAGCAAACTGATTATAGTAAGAAGCCGGATACAGATAATCCTTTGATCGTGTTAGGGTTGACCAAAGAAGAGTTTATTGAAAAGGAGATGGAAAAAGTTGCCTCTTTCGTTTCTCCTTTTACGCAAGCTACTTTAACATTGGTTGGAATTATCGTTGCCGGAATGATCTATTCTCTCACCTTGGTGTTTCTAAGAATGAAGGTGCTTCCTTTGATTTTTAAGAAATCCTGAATAAAGAGATCTGTAATACGCTTTTGATCAAATAAGAAAATATAAGCTTAAGTAATTGATAATTACCTTAGATGTACTTATATGCCTAATGTGGTTCGAAATTTCGAGAAGCATTTTAATTCAATCCTAATTACCTGTTAGAGCTAAGAGAAAAATAATAATTACTATTCTTTTGGAAATAAATGAGAAACCAATTTATCAAAGTCCAAGCCTTCAAAACTTCCCGAACTCATCATTAAAAGATTAAATTTAGGATAATCGATCTTATATAAGTAGTCCTTCAGTTCCTTAGGGTCTGTAAATACGTTAAGCTTATCTTCTAATCCAAAGTGTTTTCTTACTTGACTTTCTTTTAATGGAGGTAACCCCTTGTGTTCAAGAGTTTTAGGATTGTAAAAAACGATAGCTTCATCTGCTTCATCCATCGTGTTTTTATATTCAGGTAAAAACTCCGGATTAAGAGAACTATAAGTGTGCAGTTCAAAAACAGCTACTAAAGGTTCATCACCATGGTTCTTTTTAACAGCTTCAACCGTTGCTTCCAATTTTGAGGGGGCATGTGCAAAATCGCGGTAAACCACCCCACGTTCTGTCTCATGAAATACCTCTAATCTATTGGATGCGCCTTCAAATGTTTTCATTGCTTGAAAGAACATTCTATTGTTTATCCCTAAACGTCGACATACTTTCCGCGCTCCCTCCATATTCAGAAGATTATGTTTTCCGAAAATGTTGAGTTCGTATTCCCGACCGTTAAAATTAATTTGTGTTCTGTTGTTTTTTACCTTGTATTGAGTAAAGTAGTAAGGCAATAAGAAAAGTCTTTTACTTTCACTTTCAGCGATCTTTTTTACTGCCGGATCAGTCTCATTATAAACAAGTGTCCCTACATCTTCCATCAATTCACAAAAGATCTTAAACTGCTCTTCATACTCTTCTTTGGAAGGAAATACATTGATGTGATCCCAAGCAATTCCACTGATCAGGGCAATCTGAGGCTTGTAAATATGAAACTTAGGGCGCAAGTCAATCGGTGATGCAAGGTATTCATCACCTTCTAATATGATCAGTCCAGCATCCGATAATTTAACCATGTTATCAAAGCCCTCTAACTGTGCTCCTACCATAAAGTCGAAATCCTTATCGTAGAAATCCAATACATGCAAGATCATTGCAGTTATGGTTGTTTTACCATGACTACCACCAATAACTACCCGCGTTTTATTTTTAGATAATTTATAGATCAATTCAGGATAAGAGTAAATTTTCAATCCTAATTCCTGGGCCTTTAATAATTCGGGATTATCTTTTTTGGCATGCATACCAAGTACAACAGCGTCGATATCTTTCGATATATCTTCAGGAAACCAACCATCTTTTTCAGGGAGAAGTCCTTTTGCTTTTAGTCTACTCAGAGAAGGATCGAAGATCTTATCATCTGAACCTGTTATTTTATTACCATCATCTTGAAGGGCCATTGCCATGTTGTGCATTGCTGCTCCTCCGATTGCTATAAAGTGATAATGCATGATAATTTATTATCTTAATAATTTATTGCGTAAAGATACGCAATACGTCAATTTTAGAGGCGAAATTATAGAAACTTTAATACATCTTTTACATTTGTAGTACAAAACTCTTAACAATGAAATTGTATCCAATTCACACCGGTAATTTTAAACTTGATGGAGGCGCAATGTTTGGCGTTGTACCTAAGTCAATATGGCAACGGACAAACCCTGCTGATGCTAGTAATATGTGCTCATGGTCTATGAGATGCTTACTGATAGAAGAAGGTAATAGGCTAATATTAATAGATACCGGAATGGGAGATAAGCAATCTGATAAGTTTTTTGGTTATTATTATTTATTTGGAGATGAAAGTCTGGATGGAGAACTCGCTAAATTAGGGTTTCATAGAGACGATATCACTGATGTATTTTTAACACATTTGCATTTTGATCATTGTGGTGGATCTATAAAATGGGACAACAAAAAGGAATTCTTACTTCCGGCATTTAAAAATGCTAAGTTTTGGAGTAATGATAAGCATTGGAAATGGGCTACAGAACCTAATGCAAGAGAGAAAGCATCATTTTTGAAGGAGAATATACTACCTATTCAGGAATCTGGACAGTTGAACATGATCAATAGAGAAGAGGGGCGTGGGTCCTTTGATGACTTATTTGATGTTCGGTTTATGGATGGACATACCGAAAGTCAGATGCTACCAATCATTAATTATAAAGGAAAGAAGATCGTATTTATGGCCGACTTACTTCCTTCTACTGGACACATTCCTTTGCCTTATGTTATGGGCTATGATACTCGTCCATTATTAACGATAAGTGAAAAGAAAACATTTTTAGATGAAGCTGCCAATAATGAGTATATACTCTTTCTGGAACACGATTTTGAAAATGAATGTTGTACCCTCCAACAAACAGAAAAAGGGGTAAGATTAAAAGATAAAGGAAGACTTATTGATTTTTTCGGGAGTTAAGAAAAACTGTAGTGTTATAAAAGTATCACAGAGCTGCTCAGAGAAAAGGGGAGGTTCACAGAGGATTTTATCTTCTATGCGAAGCTCTGTAATATTATACGTTTAGCATCTTTTTGAAGTTAAGGACACAACTGATTATACAACTCTATCATCTCAATAAACGCATCCTCTTTGTTGCTATAATCCCCTTTATACACATCTAAAAATGCCTTGCAACCCTTTAAATGAGGGATGATCACTTCCTGAACATTCTTCTTCTTATTGATCTTTAGAAATTGACCATCAGTCATCTTTATGTAAAAAATATACATAACCGTAGCTTCTTTTGAATCGCTATTATCCTGATGAACAAGATAGACTTTCAAAGCTCCATCAGCCCTTCTTTCAGTATACAGTATCTGCTTTTTAGCATTTGGCGTTAAAGGAATCCTATCTATTGTTTTTCCTTCGATAAATAATGTTAATACAAAAGGAACGGTCTTTTTACTTTTAAATACGATGGGAGAATTATCAAGCCGCGTATAGCGCAGAAAATTCATCTCTCCTCTGGAATTGGTCGAAAATTGTAGATCTGTACAAAAAACGGTGTCTTTTGTTTGCTTGATGAAATAATCTATCTCATCCTGAGCCAAGCTACTTATTGCAAAAAAGAAAATAAATATAATGGAGCTGATCGTAAATCTCATTGTTTACTTATAAGTGTATTTCAAGTATCAACCTGATTTTTTATCTTTTTTATTATTTTTCATGTTTTGAATCCCTTTTATTACTCCAGATTCAGCTATATTCAACATACCACTACTAATAGTAAACCACATCAAATTAAAAATAGGTTTGTTCATCTCTCTTTTGTAATAGGCGTCGCCAAATTCAATATATTTCCCATTATCAGGTAAATTTTTCTTTCGTAATAGCCCGTTTACTATAATGTTCTTGACAAAAGACTCATTCAGCTTATCCTTTTTCTTCACCTTTTTAAGGTCATCCGGGTTTTTGACATGCTTTTTCTTTTTATCCAAATTGACGTGTAATTCTTCATAGTCAAACTGAACACTACCTGCCGCTTCATATTTATTTCCACTTATGTCTAAATTGATCTTATGGGCTATTCCATCAGATACCCTGATTCCGTATAAATTCTTTGTTAGCGTATCGCTATCTGTCAATTTCAGATCTGTCACAGAGCCGATCATAGAAAAATCATCATCTTCTTTATCCAATGAATAATCGACCTCAATATGCGTTTTTCCACTTTCATAGAGTGTTGCATCCATTATCCACACCATCTCATTGTTGTTCTTAATCGTTTTAGGGTCTGAACTGAGATTGCTCACTTTCGCTGTAATGTCGTTAAACTGAAGAAGCCCGTGCTTATCTACATCCCTGAATAGTACATCTAACTGACCGTCATCTACAAATATTGAATCAATAGTAAATGGAAACTTGGAATTCAATAAAGAACGATTTGGAAAATATTTTTCTTCAGGCCCTACTTCAAGTGCAAGATTAACATGTGTAGTGAATTTGGCATTCTTTATTAAAGCTCTTGATATTCTTGGATGCGCACTAAATATTTCTTTAAAATTAATATCAATTTCCACTTCATGTACAAATAGCTCCATCCAGGCTTTTCTGTAATCTAATTGACTGAAAAAGATCTCGGGGGTATTCTTGTTTTTAAAATCCAGGTCTATAATTTTGAGTTTCTTCTTTTGAAAATTCAAATTTAAACTTCCAATACTCATATCATGATTTGGGATAGAATGGACGATAATGTTTTTCATGCTAAGGTCAAGTCCACCGATGGATAATGGAATTTTGCTTTGCGTGCTGTCGTATAGGTCAATCCCATTTCCTGCTAAATTGATATGCTCAATACTGGTAAGTGGAATTAAATTTCCTTCCCCATCAAACTGATGAACAATACCTTCCTTAATATTAAATTTTTCAATATGGACAGTTGATTTATTTCTATTTTTATCAGCAAAAAGGGTTTTATTATCATCGCTTATTGAATTCTCTTTTTCTTTGAATTTCACCACATGATGAATCTCAACCAATGGCTCTTTAATGCTTAGGTCTGCTATAATGATCTTTTGCTCTTTCTTTTTTGAAAAGGAAAACGACAATTGAGCTACATTAAGGTGAATCCAATCAGCATTTTTTTCTTTAGTAAGCTTAAGATGATCAACATTTACCCTATTAATGGATAAGTTTCCTTTGAGTAGTTTTTTAGATAATCGAAGATCAAAATCCAAAGCATCAAGTTTTCCATCACCGTAGTTAAGATCAGCGAAAACTCCCATTCTGTTTTTTAATGTCTGAAGAGAAACATTATTTATATGACCATTTATTA
>JAUVAY010000093.1 GCA_030591505.1 Flavobacteriales bacterium
CCAACATTCTGCCAGGCGTACCTACTACAACCTGTGCACCTCTCTTTAGATCTCTTATTTGATCGTGAATTGAAGATCCACCATAAACAGTAACTATATTAATACCTCTCATATATTTTGCAAAACTCTTGATATCTGATGTTATCTGCAATGCAAGTTCTCTTGTAGGACTTAATATAACAGTTTGTACCTGCCTGTTGCTTACATCCATCTTAGTAAGCACAGGGAGGCTAAAAGCCGCTGTTTTCCCTGTTCCTGTTTGAGCAAGAGCTATTAGATCCTGCGAACTTTCAAGAATTTGAGGGATCACTTTCTCTTGAACAGGTGTTGGTTCTGTAAAATTCTTTTCTTCCAGAACTTTTTGAATATCTTCTGAAAGGTTAAAGTCTTTAAATGTAGTCATAGTAAAAATTAACGAGATGTAATAAATACATCATTCTTTTAGGAATGTCAAGGGCTAAAAGCTTATATCTTTTTATGAATTTATCCAATTAGGGAAAATAAATTTTAGAATCAGCTTCATAGTTGGTTCATGGTATAGATAAATTGAATATGATCTCTTTCCAATAAATTGAAATATTTCTTTGAGATACCCTTTTAATGGCTTAGTGATCGAGTAAGCAAAGAGTATCCCTCCAAGTGCAAAAAGGAAGTCACTCATAAACATAGTGTGGATATTACCTAAAAAGATAAATCCTAAAATGATCAGAGGGATGCTATAAATCGTACGATTTTTGAGCTTGATAGACTTTAATTCAAAGGCTAAATACATCCCAAGGGCAAACTCAGAAAGCCTCGCAGGGAACATTACAAACAGGTAAATATCGGCTTCGTTAACTCCAATAGGAGATGCTCCGGTTGCAAATGAAATCACATATCTATATATAAAACTAATTGCCACACAAATAAATAGAGCGTGTAGTGGTTTCAATTTTTTAAATAACTTATATAAAAACGGAAATAACAAATAGAATTGAATGATAATCCCAATAAACCACCAAGTACCAACAAAACTAAGCATTGCCTCACTACTAAACCATCGCGGAATAATCAGCATACTCTCGAAATATTGAGAGATACTATGCATACCAGCAAAATAGGTTTTATACTCAATAAATCCAAATTGATATTGTAAATTTTTCAAAATCCAATCAAGAATGTGGATAACGGGATGCGCAATCCAAAAAGGAATTAAAACCTTCAAAGACCGCTTGGACATATTTTTTAAATTCAGATTTTTTCCACTCATATACTTTTTCATAAGTCCATAACCTGAAAGCACAAAAAATATGTTAACTCCAAAAATACAAAGATACATAAAAAAACCGATCCAGGCATTAGGTTCATATCCTATATAAGTAATTGAATCGGATACCCAGGCAATTGCACCTTGGCCTCGCTCAATTAAAAAACTGCCACCAAACATATCATATTGAAAGTGGAAGATTACGACCATTATAATCGCAATAGCTCTGATAAGGATTCCTTGTTCTCTGGTGATATTCATGCTTACTTTATATCATGATTAATCACATTTTTGAAAAGAAGGAAGATGCTTTTGTTCAGAAGCCTCCATTAGATTCGTAAATACACCTTCGATATCCGGATATTCTGCAACAAGAGGCAACAACTCTTCTTTATAAAGCCTTGCGTTCTCGATTTCAGCAGTAACACCAATTGCACATGCTTCTTGTAAAGTTTCGGGTACAATAATTGTGCCCAACCATTCATTTTCCGGTATTTCAAGTCCACACTTATCATAAACGCCTTTTAAAGAAGAAATATGACTTTCTTCAGCTCTCACGACCATGATAAATGGCCTTGTGCTGCCGAATTCTTCAATAATCGCCTCGTAAGTAGTCATAGCTTTATATTCATCTTCCAGTGCCAAATTAAGGGCCTCAGCAATTTCATCAGACAATTCACCAACAGGATAAACAACATCAGCTACTAATAAACAATCGTCTTGTAGACAATTTTGCTTATTAACTTGCTTGTTTTCATTGATTTGCTTAGACTCGCTGATCTGCTTGTCTTCGTTTAGTTGTTGCTCTTGCGTGCACCCGCTTACAACGACAGCAACTGTAATTATAAAGAGTAGTGATAAGATTTTTTTCATAATGATTAGATTAAATAATAACCTCTTTGAGTATATCAAAAATCTTTTTTTTATGTAACAAATGTTAGTGTAGTTGTGTATTAAGTAATAGGATTATATTTATTTAACCTTATTTCTTATGAACACATTGAAACGAAAAAACCACAAAAAACTTTTGCTCCTTGCGTTGCTTCTTTTGATATTGATAATTGGTAGTTGTAGTACTTTTAATTACTATAATCAGGATTCTCCTGTTGATGAATTACAACAACTTATTGAAGCAAAAGATGCAGGTGAAGAAGTAGATGAAGACCGTATTGAAGAGCTTGTTACACAAATTGTAGAAGAAACCGAAGCTGAAATTGAAGCCTTAATTGATAATGAAGAGTCAGACCCTGAAGCTGCTCAGGCAATATCAGATCAAGTTGAAGAACTTCAGGCTGATTTATTAGAAACAGTTGAAGAAGCACTCGATGTAGTTGAAAGTGAAGAAATCGCAGAAGCAATTGAAGAAGCAGTAACAGAGATTAAGGAAGAAATTGCTTTAAAAGAAGAAGCTCAGGGAGAACCAGTTCAAACCAATCAACCTGAAACAGAACCGGATGTTCCAACTCAGAATAAAACAACTAACACACAAGAAAGGAGTAACTAAAATTGACTTCAAACACAATTTATATTAGATTGCTCCCTTATATAAATTAATTTACTACGCTATGGCTATTGAAACTGCACACGAAATGTCTGATTTGGACAAATTGTTGAATATCTTTGAAACTATTGAAGGTGTAACATTACAAACATCTAATCCTGAGGAAATACGAAAAGCACTACAAGCAATGCCTAATTTTGATATTGAGGATTTGAGTTTAGATGCTGAAATTTATTTTGCTTTAGCTATGAGACTTTCAAGTTCCCCTTATCCTGATGAAGAAGCGATAGAGAGATGTGGTATGACTGAACAAGAAATAGAAGCTGATTTAGCTGTTATCTCAACTCTACAAAAAGTCATTAAAACACTTGGTGATTCAATTGATATTTCTTATTTTGAAATTCAACCTAAAGGTGATGACCTTGAAAAAATTAGAGAGGTGCGAAGTTCAGCAATAAAATCAGTGTTACATAATCTTGAGATATAGGATTTGCAAAGAACACAGTTAGTGTCGATCTTAATGTATTTTTGACAAATTATCATGGTTCTATTTTTGAACACTTGTCTTTTTTGTATATTGTGGTATAATGTATACAGTATTATTTAAAACAAAAAACAAAATGGTCAAACAAAAAAAGAATCTTTGGATTCTTGGAGGGGGAATTGCCGGCGTACTAATAATTGCGCTCGGAGCATTTGCTTTAAATCCACAAGGGGGTCTATACAAGGGGGCGATCACAACAGACGGATACGATACTGAATTGACAAGTTATGACCTTAAAGATGCATATCTATTTAGAACTGAAGATGAATCTTTACCTGCACCTTTACCTGATCCTCCTGAAGAAGAGGAGGAATTGCCAGATATTATTATTGGAGAGGAATTGCCGCAACTTTTGATTGGGGTACCTGAAGAAGAAGCTGAACTAGGTCTTCCACCTCAATTTGAAACTGAATTTGAACTTGCAACTTTACCTATAGAAGGAGTTTTTATCAATCAGCCATTAGAGCCTCAAGAATGGCCTAGTATACTACCTCAAGTTTCTGGGTATAATCCTGCTGTAATTCACTATGAAGCATGGTTCCCTAATATAGAAACAATATACGAGGTACCATCGGATGTTTCTTTACCATCTCCTTACTATGATCAATTTGCAGAAGTATTACATTTTAATGTTGAAAGTTTGGGTGTTTCATGGAAGCAACCAGAGGCTATTTATTTACATGATTTTTATGTAGATTACACAGGTTGTATCGGTAATGCTGACTTCAAACCTCAAACTACGCCAACATTATGGGTAAGAGATACATATGATCAATATGGGATTCATCATCCAGGGACTGGTGTTGGACATCTAATAGCAACTGATTCTAATAAAGATGGAGTGTTTGCGAGAAATGAATTTAACAATTCTAGTATGCCATTGTCGGTCACAGAGGCGGCTCCTCAAACGTACCTTCTTACAATCAAAATGGCTGTAGATAATACAATGTGTTCAGCTAATGCAAAAGCCAAAGTGATTGTACGAGATATTCTATGGTCAGATACAAATGGAGAATATTATTTGCTTGATCCAGATATACCCAATGATTTGACTGAAATGTGGGGGGACTGGTTTTCAGTAGTATATGATTTAGCAATCCTGTAATTTATACTTAGGATAACTTGTCAAATCAACTTTTCTAAAAACAAAAAGGGCAGCGCTTCAAAGTGTTGCCCTTTTTTAAAATCTAAAATTGGCTTGAAGCGAGCGCCTCTATTTCATTCAAGATGCTCCGCCAAATCCCCCTTCGGAAGCAAAGTGTACTTGCTAGTCCGATTCACTTCATCACTTCGCCGTACGGGCTCTACCTGTTCAAGCAGTCGGCAAGCTCCTTCTTCACAGCTAGATCTAGCATCATGCGCATGCTTAAACAATGATGTTAAAATTTCATTTAACATTGACTCTGAAAATAATAAGCATAGTTTGTTAATGTATGAATTTAAAAAATATCAATAATTCAGCAAAACAAACTTTCAATGCTCTAAAAAGAAGCATACTAATTATTCTTTCAATACTACTTCTTGTATCTTTTTTAATTAATGCAATTCCAAAAGACTTTTTCAAACAAATATTTACTGGAAACAACCTTTTAGATCCCATAGTAGGAGCGGCTTTAGGAAGTGTAGCACTAGGCAATCCAATAAACAGCTATATTTTAGGAGGAGAACTTATAAATCAGGGCATTAGCCTTGTTGCTGTTACTGCATTTATTTTAACCTGGGTGACTGTGGGCATTGTACAATTACCTGCAGAATCACTTATGCTTGGAAAGAAATTTGCAATTTATCGCAATATCCTTGCTTTTATTTCTGCAATTTTTATAGCAATTTTAACAACAATAACTCTTCAATTTTTCTTATGAAAAATCTTTTAGCAAAAACCGATGGAGGAATTAAGCTATTTATAATAGTAATTGTAACTTATTTAATATCTGCAGTTTTTAATACCACGCTTGTTCTAAATTCATTAAATACCTTTATAAGTCTTATTATCTCAATTTTGCCGATTCTAGTGCTTGTATTCCTACTTATGTTTATCTCGAATCTATTCCTAAGTTCAAAAAGAATAACTAAAATCTTAGGTCACGAATCTGGTGTAAAAGGTTATATCTTCTCTGTTATCTTCGGGATACTATCGTCAGGACCAATTTATATGTGGTATCCACTGCTTTCAGATTTAAGAGACAAAGGTGTGAAAAATTCTCTCATTGTGATTTTTTTATATAACAGAGCTGTTAAAATCCCAATATTACCAATGATGATTTATTATTTTGGATCATTATTTGTATTAATTTTAACTATATATATGATTATTTTTTCAATCATAAACGGTTTGATAGTCGACAAATTATTATTAACCAAAAAACAATGAAAATTGCAATTGCTTCAACAGGAAAAACAAAAAACGATGATGTGGACGAAAAAGCAGGTAGAGCCCCATTTTATTTAATTTTCAATGAATCTGAAGAATTAGTAGAAACTATCGATAATCCATTTAGCTTTGGTAGCGGAGGCGCTGGTTTTTCTGTTGCTAAAATGCTTGCAGATAAAAATATTGAAATTGTCATTGCCGGCAAATTCGGATCTAAAATGGTAGATGCTATGGAAGAAAGAGGATTAAAATACTATGAATTTGATGGCAAGGTATCTGACGCATTAACTTCTATTCTTAACCAAACAAAAAATGGGTAATGAACCGCTTGTACATCTTGTTACTGATGATGAAGTAAAAGGAAAAGCTAAAGATTTATTTGAACAAATCAAAAAGACAACCGGAAAAGTACCCAAATGGATGAGAGTTATGGCCAATCGTGAAGAAATCATGCTTGGATTTTTTAGTTTATTTCAAGCTACAATGGGTAAAGGTAAAGTTGAAAGACTACTTAAATGGAAAGTTGCGTATCAAATATCAGAACTCAATAAATGCGAATTTTGTGTAAGTGTAGCTAAAATTCAATTAAAAAACTTTGGCCTGTCAGAGGAAGAAATTAGTAAAATTTGTACACTTGAAAATGAGAAAGAAGTAACTGCCATGAAATATACAATAGCTTCAACCTGCCACGCTTATAACATTGACGAAGTAGTCTTTGGTAAAATGAAAAATAACTTTTCAGATGAACAAATAGTAGAAATAACCAGCGTCATTGGTCTTTTCAACTTTATTAATCGATTTAATGATTCATTAGGCGTACTTCCGGATGCATAAAAAGCACTAAGTCCTAAATGTCTATATATTGTATATATATCATTACCAGCGCTTGCCTTTCCTTACACATTATAGTATAATATATACAGTAATATTTAAAACAAAAATAAAATGAACAAACAAAAAAAGAATCTTTTGATTCTTGGAGGTGGAATTGCCGGCGTACTAATAATTGCGCTCGGAGCATTTGCTTTAAATCCACAAGGGGGTCTATACAAGGGGGCGATCACAACAGACGGATACGATACTGAATTGACAAGTGATGAACTTCAAGATCCATATCTAGTTAGAACTGAAGAAGAATCTTTACCTGCACCTTTACCTGATCCTCCTGAAGAAGATCCTGAACCTACATTGATTGATGCTGAACCGATTGGTGAGGATGAGTATAATACAACAATAACAGAAGAATTTGAACTAGCACAACTTGAAATAGTAGGTAGTCCTATGATATTTGATCCTGAAATATCAGAACCTAAAGAATGGCCTACCAGCATACCTATGATCTCTGGGTATAGTAGTGGTGGAACTTATATTGATCCAAATTATGGTTCGCATGAACCAGTAGTACTTTTCAAGGTTAATGCACATGGGAGTGAATATAAACAATCGGACAATATTCATTTACATGAGTTTCATGTGGATTATATAGGTTGTCTCGGTGATCCTAACACTGGAAACCCTCTCACTACGCCTGATTTAATGTTGGGAGATGGTAACACTTTTGGTGGATATAAAATAGCAACCGATCATAATAAAGATGGAAAGTTTACTAAAAATGAATTTTCTGTTTATAGTGACACTGGTTTGCCTATATCTTTCGAGCATGGTCAGAGCCTTTCGATTGAAATGGAAGTAAATGCAGCAATGTGTTCAGGGGAAAGCGCTAGAGTGGTTGTAGAAGATATTTTATGGTCAGATATAAATGGGGAATATTATTTATATGATCCAGATATGAGCAATGGGCTTGTTGAGGATGTTAATACATATAAACTAATATATTATTTAAAATAAATTTACGGCAAAGGATCGAATCCCTCCCAGGAGGGATTCGATCAATAGTTCTTCCACATTACCAATATATGTGTAAGCATCAACAGTAATTTGCTTGATTGTACTTTAGATAGAAATATATCAATATTCTAATCACTTCACGATGTCAGATTCACTATTTGATATATTTTAAATTTCTATTATAATTAATGCGTTCTTAACAGACCACTTTTTACAAAAAGAATGGTGCTGCCTTAAGACATCGCTGCTCTTTGAATATAAAACCAACACCTCGGAGGACAGGAATGAAGGAATTGAAACGACGTTTCTGGATTGGTCTCGTATGGCTCGTGCTAGGGGAAGCTCTTATAGTTGGTTACTTGGTAACTAACTATTATAGCGCAATCCCCTGGTGGTGGGCATTAACTTTCCTGGGAGTTTTCCTTGGATTTGCTGGCTTGATGAGAGGTATAACAAAAGATGCCATAGCAGGTCCAATAGCTATGTGCCTTGCTGGCATCTTTCCTCTTTCTCAAGCTGCTGCATTCTACCTTTTACCAATCAAAAATCATGATCCCATGATGATGATAAATGTTTGTAAGGGTTTGTTGCTTGGAGCTATTATAGCTCCTGTCATCTTTGCCGCATGGCATAGCTTCCTGAAACTGGAATACAACAAAACGAGGTCTGCCTATAATATAGACTAAAGAGCAGCATCACCTGGGGTTCGACTACAGTCGGACTCCAGGGTTGCTTTACCTGTACACAAAACAACCGTTTTTCTCTTCAACTTGGAGCGGGCAACGGGGATCGATCTACGCTCACTCGAGGGTGTAAGGTGACTTTAATTAGAGTAGTGTATTTCAAAATTTTTGAATTTTTGAAATACAGCTTTAAAAATTGACCACCTCTCGTTCGCTTCGCTATCCTTAATCATCCGATTCGTTTCACTCATACGCATTCTTATGGCACACCACAATGGGTGCCATGTTTTGGACGTTAGAACTTCTTGGAGGAGTTTTGGGGCTTTTCACCTGGAAACATAAAATGAATATGTTAAAATACAATTAAGTCTAATTTAAACTATGAATTTATATAAAAAGATATTTAAAGAACTAGAGAAAGCCAAAATTAATTATCTGATTGTGGGTGGAGTCGCTGTTAACCTTTATGGATACACTCGTTTTACAGGCGATGTTGATATTTTACTCGCATTAAATCCATCAAACTTATCAAAAATGGATAAATTAATGCATGGCCTGGATTATGTTGAAAGAATACCAGTGAACATTAAAGAACTTGGCAATAAAGCAAAACTTAATGAGTTCATTAAGAAAAAAGGACTTAAAGCCTATACATATATTTCAAATTCTCAACCTCAACTTGATATTGATGTAATAGTTGAGCAATCTATTGATTTTAAGGATTATGATAAAGGAAAAACTATTATTAAAGTTTGGGACATGGAATTACCTGTTGTGAGTATTGATGATTTAATTAAAATGAAAAAGTCAGCAAAAAGAGCTAAAGATATGTTAGATATAGAAGCACTACTAAAACTCAAAGAATTATGAAGAAATCAAATGTTGATATAGAAAAATTAAAGAGGGATAAGTACAGCAAACCAGAAAATAAACTCAAATGGCTATACTCTGCATTGGTTTTTGGGAAAGCTAAAAAAGTTATTTTGAGTAAAAAAGCTTCGTAGGAACATATAATTGGAGCTCCACCTGCACACTTTGTCATACTTAATCATCCAATATTTCAAAACTATTTAATATAGAATCGCAAATAAAATCCACAAGTAGACTATAATCCTCTTTCTGTTGAGCTTTTTGTAAGTATTTATAATAAAATCTCTTTTGTTCTTGCTTGATAATCGCTGGTGGTAAATTATTTTTAAGTAACATGGCAATCATGATTAGCCTGCCAATTCTACCATTACCATCAGAGAAAGGGTGGATTTGCTCAAATTTGGCATGAATCATTGAGATATGAGCAATTGAATCTTTTGGATTTTTGTTAATCTCACTAATAATATTCTGCATCAATACAGGGAGTTTAAAATAATTGGCTGTAGGCACATTCGCACCCACTATCCTAACTCCACGATTCCTATAACTGCCTGCATCGGATCTTATACTGTTCATTAAAATATGATGTAATTCCAAAATAAATTCTTTTTTAATCTTAAATCCAGGCTTTACAACTTTAAAAAGATACTCTAATGCTGATTGATGATTTTTTGCTTCTAAATGTTCAATCAATTCTTTATTTTTCAAAGTAGCATTTTGAAAAATAATAGCTGCTGTGTCATTCTCGGTCAAAGTAGAACCTTCGATGCTATTCGTATTATAAGTTAATGAAAGAACAAATTGATCAAAAATATCAGATCTACCTGTAATTCTTTTTAAAATATTTCCAATTTTCTTACTTTTACGAATTATGATATCTTTCTTTGCTTCTAGATTATTTATTGGAATCACTTTCTGCCCTGTGTAGTTGTAATAAAGAGCATCTATGGTTTTCTCCTTATTAGGATGAGGTAAAGACCTTTCATTAATCCAGCTATTTAACGTTGGGAAAGATACATTTAACTTATTAGCCAACCCTGTTTGAGTTAACTTTGATAGTGTTTGTATAATTTTTAATTTCTGAGAAATATTCATATACTCATTTTAGCAAACTTTATAAAGTTTGTCAAAATCAGTACTCTTTATAAAGTTTCGCAATTCCAGTCACCAGTAAAACAAGAAAAACTTATCTAAGGCAATAAGTCTTGTGGTGCTCCACCTGCACACTTCGTCGTACGGGCTCTTCCTGTTCAATCAGTCGCAAGCTCCTTCTTCACAGCAAGATCTAGCAACGATGTTCGAACTTTTTTCAGTAGTTTTGGGGCTTTTCACCTCAAGAAGAGTATCTGAAATTAATTATGTAAAACATTATTCACTTTAGATTTAAATCCTTCAGCCATTCCATCAAAGATAACATAAAGAATAGGAACAACAATCAATGTGAGAAGTGTTCCTACAATCAAACCACCCATTACAGCAATTGCCATTGGCTGTTGCATTTCTGATCCTTCTCCCGTAGCGATAGCCATTGGCAGCATTCCAAAGATTGTTGTAAGTGTTGTTATCAAGATAGGTCGCAATCTGGTATCTCCTGCCTGAAGTAACGCATCAATCTTCTCCATCCCTTTACTTCGAAGGTATTTCACAAAATCAACAAACACAATAGCGTTATTAACCACTATCCCTCCAAGAATAATTAGCCCCATAAAGGCAGGTAAAGAAAGTGTGTTATTTGTAACAAACAAGGCGAGAAGCACACCTATAATACCAAGAGGAACAGTAAAAATAATTGTTAATGGGTGAACAAAAGATTCAAATTGAGCAGCCATAACCATATATAAAAGCAAAACCGAAATAATCAAAGCCAGTAGTAAATCCTTAAATGTATCCACCATGCTCTCGTATGCTCCTCCGTACTCGATCGAATATCCTTGAGGTAACTCGTATGATGACAATTTTTCTTCAACTTCTTTCATAACAGTTCCTAAATCTCTTCCTGAAACTTTAGCAGTAATTGTTCCTTTGCGTGATTGTTTTTCACGAAATATCTTTGCAGGACTGCTTGCCAATTTAATATCAGTTACCTGAGAAAGATTTATTTGTGTTCCCTGTGGTGTAAAAAGTTGCAATTGTCTCACATCATCTATACCAATAGTGTCTTGATCCCTAAATGTTAAACGAATATTTGTTTCATCACCTTTTTCTCTAAATCTTGAAATGACTCTACCAAGAAAAGCTGTTTTTATCGTTTCGCCTATATCATTAACTGAAACGCCAAAATGAGCGGCATAACTTCGATTAATTTTCACTTCAAACTTCTGAATTCCACTCCTAAAAGATGTATCCGCTTCTTTAATTCCGTCAATCGTTGCAATAATATCTTTAATATCACTTGTGATTTCTTCTAAAGTTTCCAAATCTTTACCATATACTTCGATCTCAATATCATTTTCACCTCCACCCAGCAATATCGACCCCATGTCTTGAAATTTTATAACTCCACCCTGAATGGTTGAAAATTCTTCTCTAACTCGATCTGCTAATTGATATGAACTTTCATCACGTTCATCATGTGGAACTAATTTAACGTATATTGTAGCAGTATTAACACCCTTTGTGTCACCTGTCATTGCAATAGTAGTGTTTGATCCTGCTATTCCAGTCATCGTACTAATACTTTCAACATCATCTCCTTCAATAAGGATATCAGACACCCGATTAGTAATCTTTTCAGTTTCACTTAAAGGACTCCCTGGAGGAAGTTCAATCTGTACAAGCATCATGGATTGATCCATTTTTGGCATAAACTCAGAACCAATAACAGGAATAAGAAACAGACTTCCAATAAATATACATAAAATTACTGCAAGTGATATAAATTTAAAACGTAGAACTGACCGTAACACACCTTTGTAAATCTTTTTAAGTAAATTCATTATTCTTCCTTCTTTTTCTGCTTTCATTAACTTTTTATTCGAAATTTTAAATAATTTTGACGCCATCATAGGAACAAACGTAACTGCCATAATAAGTGAAGCCAGAAGAGCTACTGCTATAGTAAAAGTTAAAGGTTGTGCAAGTTTGCTAGCAATTCCACCTGCAA
>JAUVAY010000206.1 GCA_030591505.1 Flavobacteriales bacterium
ACTCCTTCCTAACCCTTGTTCTTTAATCTGAGAAACAGCACCCTTAACAATAAAAAACTGCGCCAACATATAAGTAATCATAATATAATATCGAGAGTATTCGATATTTGAATGAAATTTATCCAAGGCTAAAATACTATCAGATGTTACAAAGAGAAATGCACCAAGCAATATCCATAGATAAGAATTATTGTTCATTTTTCCATAGCGGTTAAAAGCAACGACTAACATTGTGGTAATGACAATAATGTAGATTAATACAGGTAAAGCCAAATCATCAAGATCAGGTTTTAGAATGGAAAAAATATAGGCAGAGTAGGCGTAAGGGATGATGTAGGTTAAGGGGTATTTTCTAAAAAGTGGAATATTTAAAGGTTTGTGCACACTTGTTGAAAAAGCTATGATGTAGAAAATATGACTAATCAAAAATGCGATCAGTCCATACATGAAAAAATCAGGACGATCTTCTAATAGCATTAAAAACACATCTCCCATCAAGGAAAAGATAAGAGCGATCAATATCCAGTTTTTGAACTTACATTTTATTTCTTTTGTTTTAATTAATACAAATACAAAAAGTGAAGAAATAATAAGTGGCTTGATTAAATATTCAAGCCAGGGGAATAGATCATGATTAATAATGGCGATTAGTTCAGCAGCCATTATTATAATAAATATCAAGGTGAATTTTTTCATAATTAGATTTACCTAAAGAGCGATTTTTTAATTCTATAAATTAATATCATTGATGCGATAAGGGTAATGCCTAATACAATTTGCATCCAACTTGTTACCATTAGTCCTGAGATGATAAATAAGATGACCAGGCGTAATTCTTCAATGATCCATGAATGTTTTTTTGCTTCAAATAATAATCCGAATGAAACGATCGAATAGATCAATCCCGATGCCCAGATCAAATTTATTGTTAGTGTTTGATTCTCATAATTAAATAGAAAATAGGAAGTACCGGCGAGCAAGAATAGAGAATGAATAAAAAGATAAGCTTGAAGCGATCGGCTTACTTTTATATCGAACTTACGGTATTCTTCTTTAATTACTTCTTGAGGAAACCTCATTCCACCATTTTCTTGAGGAAACCACCCTGGAGGTTTAATCATCAAAAGGAACTTATTTTTAATTCCTTTTACTTGTTTCATATCCTTAAACATATCGGCAATTGGTTGAATATGAGCAGAAACGGGATTCCAATGATTAGTGGGTTTTGTTACGCCGTAGGTTGGTGTTTCCTCTTCTTTTTGGAAAGTACCAAACATTTTATCCCATATAATAAGCGAACCAGCATGGTTTTTATCTATGTATTTTGGATTTCGGCCATGGTGAACTCGGTGATGTGAAGGAGTATTAAAAACGATCCCAAACCATCCCATCTTATTAATTTGTTCGGTATGTATCCAAAATTGATATACCGTATTTAAAGCCCCAATGATAACAAACCAAGTAGGATCAAATCCCAAAACCGCCATTGGTAAGAAAATCCAGGATGTAAATACTTTTTGAAGAGCACCTTGCCTAAGCGCAACTGAAAAATTATAATCTTCACTTTGATGATGCACAACGTGTCCCAACCAGAATAAATTTATTTCATGGCTCCATCGGTGGGCCCAATAATAGGAGAAATCTACTGCCAACCACATAAGGATCAAGTAAGGCCATGTTGTTGGAATTTCTGTTATTCGAAAGTTATCGAAGATGATCATATACAATCCTATCGTGAAGATCTTAACAAATACACCAGTGACTTGTTCAAAAATTCCTGCTGAGATATTGGCATAGGCATCGGCTAAACGATAAATGCCTTTGCCCTTTATTAAGTCATAGACCCATTCGATCAGGATAAGTCCAAAGTAAATTGGAATAGATAAAATTACGGGATTGATGTCCATTAAAAATATTTTTTGTGTGCTTGCGTTGAAATCCTCACCACAAGTAAAACAGCTTGTCTAAATAATTATATCAGAAATCAAATATCTGTGAAAATCTGAGAAATCTGTGGTGAAAAATAATGAAACTTTGAGACTTTCTAACTTTATGATCCTAAGTTTTATATTCAATCGCTTACCTTTGCAGAAATTTAGGTGATGATCATTTATAATGTAACAGTATCCGTCGATTATAGTGCCAATGCCGAATGGCTTGATTGGATGAAAGCTATTCATATTCCTGAAGTGATGGCTACAGGAAAGTTTGTTGATTGTAAGTTGAGTAAGATCATGGCAGAAGAGGAGGGAGGAAAATCCTATTCTATACAATACCTGTGTGAGAACAAGGAGACATTAGAAGAGTATCAGATAAATGATGCGCCAGCCTTACAAGAAAAGCATACGCTTAAGTTTGGAGGAAAAACTCACGCATTTAGAACTTTATTGGAGGTGCTTCATCATGAGAAATAATTATGTTAAGGCTAAAAAACATCTAGGTCAGCATTTTTTAAAAGATGATACTATTTCTAATCGAATAGTCAATTCATTAACAGGGCATGGTGAGTATAAGCAAGTTTTAGAAATTGGACCGGGTACAGGTGCGCTCACTGATTTTTTAATTAATGACCCTTATGATCTGCTACTTTTAGAGATTGATCAGGAATCGATCGATTTCCTTGCTGTAAAATACCCTTCTTTGATTGGTTCAATGATCAAAGCTGATTTTATCAATGATCCCTTACCCGAGAAATTATCTCCACCTTATGCTGTTATAGGGAATTTTCCTTACAACATATCGTCACAAATAATGTTCAAGATCCTCGAAATTAAAGAGGATGTTCCTGAGGTGGTAGGAATGTTTCAGAAGGAAGTAGCCGAACGATTAGTATCACCACCAGGGAGCAAGAAATATGGAATCCTATCTGTATTGTTGCAAACATGGTATGACGGAGAATATTTGTTTACCGTTAATGAAGATGTTTTTGATCCTCCGCCAAAGGTTAAATCTGGTGTTATCCGATTTAAACGAAACCAAAGAACTGAGCTGGAAGTATCTGAAAAGCAGTATAAAAGAGTTATAAAAATGGCCTTTAATCAACGGCGGAAAACGATGCGGAACTCCTTGAGGTCAATGATCAATGAGTATGAAGTTGATGCTTCATTAGAGATTTTTAACAAGCGACCGGAGCAGTTGAGTGTTGAGGAGTTTATTCAGTTGACTTTACTTTTTTAATAACGCAAAAGTTCAACACCTTCGGCGTTGTTGTTCTCATAGTATGTTTTTAACTCTCAGTTTCACTGAGAGTTAAAATGTTTAACCCCTTCGGGGTTTATAGTATTCTATTTTATTCTGGAGGTTTACTGAGAGTTAAAATGTTTAACCCCTTCGGGGTTTATAGTATTCTATTTTATTCTGGAGGTTTA
>JAUVAY010000200.1 GCA_030591505.1 Flavobacteriales bacterium
GAGTTGGTTTTAAAATTTTAAGGTTTAAATGCTAAATTTTAAATTAGCTCTTCAATCTTAATTCCTCGTTCTACACTACCAATCTTAACTAATCACTAATCATTTGGATATCATCACTCAATTAGCCACTAATCACTAGGTACTAGGCACTTATAAAGGTGTTGGGTTCTGGGTGTTCCACCTACGGTAAACCTTGTGCCTCCGCTAAAGCTACGGCGACACGCGGGCGGTGGACGCGGTGTGTGTTCCAACTTCGCTAAAGCTTCGTTGGACGCGGTGGGTGATTACTTCTTCTATCATCTATCGCCTTCACAATCTCCTTCTCCTTCATCAATATTAGTATTTCTTGATCATGCCTGAATATGATTTTCATTTCGCTTTGATTGGGAAATAGAAATTAACCCCATCGAACCGCATAGCGGTTCTTCACCTGTAGCTTGACAATAGCACAACGTAATATTTACCGCGTAGCGGTTATTCAAAATTTAATTATGGATTATGTATTATAAGTTTTAAATTAATTCTAAACTCAACTTCCTTTAATACATATCTCCTTCAAACTTCTTCTTAAGCAAGTTATTTAATGCCTCTGCAGATAAATCCTTTGCTATCACAATCCCATTTTCATCCACCAGATAGTTTCCACCTGAAAAGAGCAACTCACTATATAGAACTACATTATTAATGTCAGTATCCAATTCAATAAGAGTAATCCATGGAATTTTTTCATCTTCTACCCATTGCACCCATCTATCATAATCAGATTCGCATAAAATAGTAATGATCTCAAAACCTTTATCCTTATAAGCTTCATATACGGGTATAAAGTTCCTCGTAGTTTGGGTTAATTTTGGACACCATGAACCTGACTGTTCAACGAGTGTAACTTTCCCTTTTGAGACCTCATCAAATGTAATTAATTTACCATCAATATCTGCTAATGTAAAGTTTACTGCTTTTTGATCAATCTCATTGATAGAGTCTTTCAATGATAACCAATAAGAGTAAAGTTCTCTATAATCTCTTGATTGCAAAAACATCGGTTTTTTAACTTCTTCCAGAAATGTTTCAAGTTCATCAAGATCAAATAATGGCCAGTATCTGACCATTGTATTCAGCAAAAAAATACCTGCAAAATTATTTCTGTTTTTTTGAATCAGGTGCAAAACACTATCTTGTAGTGCTTCCAAATCTATATACATATAGCCGAAATAAGTATTGTATGCCTTATAAACGGCTATGCCATTTTCTCCAACTATGGTTTTAGATTTTACTAATGTGGAATCTTCATGTAATATTACTTCAATATCTCCAGGTTCCACAACAAAAATGTAAAGTAGTTCCTCCTCAGCATCATTAAATGCAAGGGCTGAAGAATACAGGCATGAGGAAGTTCCTTTATATTCAAATGATCCATTCTCATATTGAATGATTACATCATCTCCATTTTTGCCTGTTTCTAAAAAGCATATTTCACCTGCATCTTTTCCAATAACCTTTCCTTTGACTGTATATTCAAATAATTCAGACTTGTTGGTGCAAGCGATAATTGAAAGCAAAAAAACTGAAATAATTAGTATCTTTTTCATAAGCTATTTATTAATCTGATATGAGTCGTTTATTAAAGAATCTGCAAGGATCAATTCGAAAAACCCTTTTGAATCTGATGATGTTCCAATAGTCTGGTTTAAAACCATAATATTTGCAAAAGGCAATTCTCCTTCACTCATTGCATCAGCAACAATGCCGGATATTTTGAGATGTTGTCCGTTTGCAAAAACAAAAGATAAAATCAAAAAAGAAGCTACTAGAATATTACGCATTTAATATTATGTTAAAACTTATTACAACTTAAAATTCCGGTGGAAATCAATAATACTAATAACAAATTCCATTTATTCATGACGTATAAGGTTTTGGGTTTTAATATTCATTAAGATGATCTTTTTAACCTCTTCTAACCCTTTAATTCTGTTTTGAATTATAATCCCATTCTCATCAATAAGTGCATATGCCGGGATAGCATGAACATTATACTCTTCCATCAATATTTTAGCCCATTTCCCCTGGCAGATCAGGTTAGTGCCTTTCATCCCTTTCTCCTGAATTAGCTTTATCCAAACATCTTCTTTACTCGTTAAAAAAATGTTGATCAATACAAAATCATCCCCTGAGAATAGTTCAACGATCTCATTTTTCTGAGGCACGGTATTCAGGCAGGGCAGACAGTATTCAGCCCAGAAATTCAGCATGACAATTTTGCCCCGATAGTCTTTCAGGGAATGAAAAT
The DNA here is from genome assembly GCA_030591505.1 of Flavobacteriales bacterium. Taxonomy (GTDB): domain Bacteria; phylum Bacteroidota; class Bacteroidia; order Flavobacteriales_D; family JAHECK01; genus JAHECK01. The sequence continues at coordinate 2,291 of JAUVAY010000200.1, forward strand.
CCCCATCTTCACCTTTTAAGTAAAACCCCGGTGCTTTATCTCCTTTTGTCAACAGGGCTATATTCCGGGCGCTTTCTTTAAGTTTGTCATAATACTGGTTTAAATAATCGATATAATCAGGTTCAAGACTCCGATCAGATGCAGAGATTAGGATTGTATCCATGAGGGGATATAAAATGTTTGTATCGAGATTGAACCTAACATAGGCAGAAGGGAGGGATGAAATTACTTCTGAGGTTGATCTAATAAAGTACTTGTCTGAAATGTCTTTATCCAAACGCATGCTTAAGGAGTCTTTAAATATTTCGATGATCTTAAATGCATGATCCATATTTTCGACTTTAAGTAGTTCCTTATGTCCGATATGAATAGTATAATTGATGAGAAATTGAAAATAATTGGAAGAAAGAATTGCATCTTCATTATTGATAAGTATAGAGTCTAGAAAATCCAGGTTCCCTGTTTTGTAAGCTGTTGAATCATTGTAGTACTTAAAGTGACGATAGATCTTGGATAATTTTGATAAAGCATTTAAGTATAATATGTTATTACGTTCATAATTTGAGAACCAAAGTGGGAAAAGAGTTTGATCATTACATGAATCAAAAAATACCATCTCACCTTGATATAGAATGTCGGCCTTATTACTAAATGCTACCACAGAATATTGAGGGTCCATATATGAAGATAGTATCTGCCATTGATTCTGATACTCCAATGCTTTATCCTTATTGAAATAATAGTTGATAAGTAGGCTGTATTTTGAATCTGGTGGAGAATTCCATGTGATGCTATCCCCATTTTTGCAAAGCTCAATTGTAGAAGTATCTCCCGGATAAACAAAAACCCGGAATTTTTTGTTTTCCAGACTTATCTCTGCATGGTCAGGATTATTTGCTGTCAGGCTAATATACAGATTTGTATCACCTGAAACTTTGAAGGATTTATTATTAGAATAAAGAGGAAACCTTGCATAAGATCTTAGATCAATTAAGAGCGAGTCATCCGTACTTATTACTATCAGAATGTGGGATTTTGTTTTTATGGGAAAACTTATTGGATCTTTAGATTCAGAGCATCCCAAAAGAAATAATATAAAGATCAAGCTTAAAAGTCGTGGCATGAAACCAGGGGTTTATTCACTTTTCGTATATATGAACGTGTATTTTGTCTGTCGTAGTATAATTTATAAAGGAGAAGGAGATTGTAGAATGGGAAGGAGATTGTGAAGGTGTATTCTATCTCCTTCTCCTTCATCAATCATATTGAATACTGAATATTGGATACTGGATACCGGATACTTGCTGTGGATCTCTGTGTCTCCTGTGCCTCTGTGGCTTAGCATAATTTTGAGTTTTAAGTTTTAAATTAATCCTAAACTC
>JAUVAY010000203.1 GCA_030591505.1 Flavobacteriales bacterium
AAGAATTGATAGTTAATTAGAAGAAAGCTATTATTCACTAAAACAATATTAATAAATACGATAAAAACCCTACTAAATTTTCCTAGACAATTATTAGTTTAGCATACTATTTGTTAATGGAAGGAATTATGCTTTCTAAAAAATCATAATTAATATTTTTAGAGAGGAAACCATAGGTCAATAAATTCGTTTACTTTTGTAAGGAATGTAATGCTAAATTTAAATTTATTAAAATGAAAAAGTCAGTTTTAAGCTTTATTGCGATTTTTATAGCCTTTGTAGCTATGTCTCAACAAGAGGTTCAGGTACAAAGTGGCCCGCAATTATCACTTGACAAAGATATCCATGATTACGGAACAATGCTTCAAAATGGTGATGGTTTATGCCATTTTACTGTAACTAATAGTGGAAATGAGCCTCTAATTATCAGTAATGCAAAAGGATCTCGTGGATGTACGGTACCGAAATGGTCGAAAGAACCTATCATGCCAGGCGAAACTACTGTAATTGATGTAAAATATGCTACGAACAGAATAGGACCAATAAACAAATCGGTTACTATTAGTTCTAATGCTGTAAATACGCCAACAAAAGTTATTAGAATTAAAGGAAAAGTTATTAAGCCTGAAGATGCTGAAGCTTCTCCAATAATGAAAAACTCTGAAGGAGCGCCGACAGTAGAGTAAAATGCGAGTCGCACTTCTTATTGTAATTTTTTTAAATTCCGCCCTGAGTTATTCTCAGCAGGCGGAATTTAAATTTAAGGGTAAATCGCATCGCTTCGGAAAAGTCCAAGAAGGAGAGGTCATTTCTCACACTTATACATTTACAAATACTGGTGATGTTCCCTTGATCATTACCGATTATGAAGTAGCATGCACTTGTACCATTGTTACTTTTCCTAAGGAGCCAACCCTTCCCGGAAAGACTGCAGAAATAAACGTAGTCTTTGATACTGATGGAAAAATTGGCTACCAAGACAGAAGCATCCTTCTTCACGCCAATACAAAAGATCCAATTACAAAAATTAAGTTTACCGTAATGGTAAAAAATGAGTGATTATTTATAGGGTATTTTGCTATTAATACCCTAATTTTTACGAGTTTTGCATCTTAAATTATTGTAATAATGCCTACACTTTCATCCAAGGGTAATGCAATGCCCGCCTCCCCTATTCGAAAATTAGTTCCTTTTGCTGAAAATGCTAAAAAGGAAGGAAAAACTGTTTATCATTTAAATATCGGTCAGCCAGATATTGAAACGCCAAAAGTAGCATTGGATGCTATGCATAATTTTGACCTTAAGGTGATCGAGTATAGTAACTCTGAAGGAATTGCTAGTTATAGAAAAGGCTTATCCAATTATTATCAAAAAGCCGGAATCGATATCAAAATGGAGGATATTATGATAACAACAGGTGGATCGGAAGCATTATTATTTGCCTTTCAAACTACCCTTAATCCCGGTGAAGAGATCATCATTCCAGAACCTTTTTATGCAAATTATAATGGTTTTGCAGTAAGTTCAGGTGTAAAAATAGTGCCTGTAGAAGCTTCAATTAAAGATGGTTTTGCTCTTCCCCCAATTGAAGAATTTGAAAAGCTTATTACAGATAAAACAAAAGGAATACTAATTTGTAATCCCGGAAACCCAACGGGCTATCTCTATTCGAAAGACGAATTAGAAAAGCTGCGTGATCTCGTAAAAAAACATGATCTCTACTTCTTTGCTGATGAAGTTTACCGTGAGTTTTGTTATGATGGTGCAGAACCACATTCAGTAATGAATCTAGAAGGAATAGATGATAATATTATTCTTATTGACAGTGTATCGAAACGCTATTCGATGTGTGGAGCAAGAATTGGTGCATTAATTTCCAGAAATAAACCATTGATGGCTAATGCAATGAAGTTTGCCCAAGCAAGATTAAGTCCGCCAACATTTGGACAAGTTGCTTCGGAAGCTGCTTTAAAAACACCTTCTTCATATTTTGAAGAAGTTATTACAGAATACGTTGAAAGACGAAACATCTTAGTTGATGGTTTAAATAAGATTCCCGGTGTATTTTGCCCAAAACCTAAAGGTGCTTTTTACTGTATGGCCTCTTTACCAATAAAAGATAGTGACCATTTTTGTGAATGGATCCTTTCTGAATTTGATCATAATGGAGAAACAGTAATGATGGCTCCAGCCGGAGGGTTTTATGCTAATAAGGCTTTAGGTAAGAATGAAGTCCGCTTGGCTTATGTTCTTAACAAAGAAGCATTAATACGTTCCGTTGAAATTTTGGAAGAAGCATTAAAAGTGTATCCCGGACGTATATAATTACGTACACTGTTAAAATTGAATTGTGAATTTCTTTTTATAGAGTACATTCAATTAAACATTAATGCTTGTAATTTCATCATCAATGAAAACCAAACAACTGATCATATTGACTATTGCCTTTTTTATTGGAGGTTTACTCAATAATACTAGTGCACAAAGCACTGATGACACTCCTGTGATACCAAACGTATTTACACCGAACAATGATGGGGTAAATGATTCGTTCAAAATAGATGTAAGCGAAGGGTCATGGGAGTTAATGATCTTTGATCGATGGGGCAGCTTGGTTTTTGCTAGTCAGCAAGGTCAAGGAACAAACTGGAATGGTGTAAACCTTCAAGGAATCAAAGCAGACGAAGGAGTGTATTTCTATACATTAAGTGATGAGATATCTGGACAAACCTACAAGGGAAGCCTTCACCTTTTTCGTTAACTTATCAAACCTTTTCTATTAATATTATCCTTTTTCTTCACCGGACTTCTTTTCGGTCAACGATATTATGAACTTGATCATAATCTAGATCTGGTTTCGAACGAGAGTGAAGCTATATACTTTCTATCATTTGAATCACTGGATAGTGGAGGATATAGCATCAATATTTATTATTCATCAATGGAAATTCTGATGATTGGAAATTCTATTGACTCTTTAGGTCAGCGATTGGACGGAATTTGCACTTATTACTTTGAGAATGGCAATATACAATCTGAGGGATCTTATTCAAATGGAAGAAAAAGTGGTAGCTGGAAAAGGTTTACTTCTGACGGTAGTCAGAAAAGCGATCGTTTATACAGTGATGTAAGTATGGAAACGGTCATTTTTAATAGTGCTTTAATTATGCCCAAACCTAAGGTTTATCAACATGATTTTGAGAAATTTGTAAAAGAGATACTGATCAAAGAAGCAGAAATAGAGATCATTGAATTATCTCCAATTGGCATTCAATTGGTCATTGATAGAAATGGGAAAATAACTGAGCGTTTATTTGACGATAGGTTATCCTTAAAAAACATGAATACGATCGATGAGATCATTAAAGCTATTCCCTCTTGGGAGGCTGGTTCTACAGGGAGCCAAAAAATAAATGTAAGGGTAAATTACAGTCTTGATTTTTCTACTGATCAATGAGTAAGATCAAGGTCAAGTTTTTCTCGCA
>JAUVAY010000117.1 GCA_030591505.1 Flavobacteriales bacterium
ACCGAATCAATTCCCAATCTCACACCCATCCATTTACCCAAACGATCGCTCACTTCCTTCTTCTTTTTATTTCCTTTCATCTTCTTTTTATCCCAGGAGATCAACAGCGTATAAACTGTATCGATTCGGTTCGAATCATTCATAAAATAATTTTCACCTATAGAGAGTTTTCTAATAAAGGGTTCCAGACTTTTTATTTCGTTATCCAAATTTATCAGACTTCCCATTTTTCCTGCATTCTTGGCCAATTCAGATTCAAGAAATTGGATTCTCTCTTCTCTATTGGCTAATTCTAGGTGATTTTTCTGATAGAGATCTTCAATTATTCCCATCTTCACATTCTTTTCAATATCGCCCATTGCAATCGTTTGATGTTCGATATCTCTATCCTGGAATACTCTTAGTTCAGTATTTCTAATCCGGTAATCAACTAAGGCATTATTCCAATCTCTTATAGTAACAGAATCAACTGCTTCTCCAATAACATAGAGATCGATATAGTTTATCGAATCCTTTTTAAAAAGAAAATCTGTCTTTAATATTTTCGACCCTGGGGCTACACAGACCTCCGCAATAAATATGTTCGACTGTGATTCAAAATTAAATTTTTCGATCGTTTTCCAAAAAGTATAGGCGCTTGGTATCATAACAAGAATACTTATATATACCATTATTCTTTTAACTTTTCTTTCACGTTTAGGGTCAACATGTTCTTTATAAGGAAAGCGCAGGTATCTTATAATAACAAATGAAGCCAGTGCAATAAATACCGAATTGATCAGGAATAAATAGAATGCTCCTATAAAGAAGTACAAATTACCTTCAGCTATTCCATAGCCCGCAGTAGCTAAGGGTGGAATTAATGCTGTTGCTATTGCAACACCTGGGATAACGTTGGTTCTTTCTGATTTTGAAATACTTACAATACCTGCAATCCCACCAAACAAGGCCACAAATAGATCTAAAAGGGTTGGTTGCGTTCGGCCAATTAATTCGGCAGATGCAGCAGTTAAAGGAGAGATCCAAAAATAAAATGTAGAAGTTGCAATAGCCAATACTACCATTACTCCAAAATTCTTCACCGCTTTTAACAATAATGTCAGGTCATTGATCGCAAAGGAGTATCCCAAGCCGATTATAGGACCCATTAGTGGCGAGATTAACATGGCACCGATCACTACAGCTGTAGAATTCATGTTCAAGCCTATAGAAGCAATAAAAATGGAAGCGATAAGCGACCATACATTAGCGCCTCTAAATTCAATATCATGAACGATGGCTTCTCTTGTTTTTACAGGATCTGAGCCTTCCTTGATATCTAAAATATCACTAAGTAATTTCTGTATGTTTTTTAGAAATGAAGAGAAAGACCTACTTACATCTTTCTTTATTTTCTTCGATTCCTTATCTACTTGTTCAGGAGTTTTCTCTTGTTGCTTTGAAGAAGGTATAAGATCATCTTTTTTATCCTCCTGAGAATTCGGGTCTTTGGATTTAGTCATTAGTTAAGCATAGATGGTTGTACTACGAATATAAAAATCTTATTCTTTTAAATTCAATCTAAATCCCAATTGTTGCATGATGCTTTTAGTCATTTCTAAATAAGAAATCGGGACTGTTTTACCAACCATGACAATTTCTAAGCCTTTTTCTAAAAAGTGACAATTATCATTAAAGAAGAAATAAATTGAGGAGATACTGAAGCATTAATTTTAATTCTTCCACCATTAAGTGGCCCTCCAGATACTTCCAAAGGTACAAATCTAGGTTTCTCTATAAGTAATTAAATTCTCTGCTGATAAAAGTTGATGATGTATTAATTATCTGAATTGAGTTTACTGAACAAAAAACGCAATAAATTTAAAAAGCCGCTAACTCACGAATATATTAATTCGCGCCTTAGCGGCTCATATTATTCTTATTGTTTAAGAAACTTCTTAGCAATTATTTTTCCATCAATTTGCAAACGAAGAAAATAAATTCCATTCTTTAAATTCTGAATATTAATGCGGTTCGAATTCATTTTATTTTCATACCAAACAACACTCCCTAAAACATCCACAATCTCGACTCTATCGAAAAAGCGATTAAAAACAGAAAGGGTAATAAAATCAGAAGCCGGATTTGGATAAATTGAAAAAGAATTCGTTGTAAATTCTTCAATGTCGTTTATTATATCATTTCGGTAAACGTGAATCGCATTTTCACCAGAAAACTCCTGACCTAAAAACACCAAATCAAGATCACCATCACCATCATAATCAGCCCATTCAGCATCTCCGAACCAGTTTCCGATAAATTCATTATCGGATTGTACAAACACATCGTCTCCTTGGTTTTCGTATATGTACGCCGAAAAATTAACACCAACCGTTTCAGCACCAACTATAAAAAAATCCAAATCACCATCAAGGTCATAATCTGCCCAGGTTAAAGCGGTTTGAGAAACCCCTACAATATTATCAGCTACCTGCGTGAATTCAAGGTCAGTATTTTTATATAAAAACGTTACTCGTGCCTGGGTTTCGGTATTAAATCCTGAATTCATTAGATCCCAATCGCCATCATCATCGTAATCCACCCAAACAGCATCACCTAACCAAAGCGACAAAAACTCTTCTATCGAGCTAAAGGTATCATCACCATTATTTTCATAAATGGTTGCAATATCTGTTCCCACATCCCATCCACTTCCCTGAAGGTATAAATCCATATCGCCATCATCATCTATGTCTGCCCATGCCGAACGAGAAAAGGCAACACCTTGAATCCCGGTATTTTCAACCTGCTCAAAAATTCCAGACCCGTCATTTTTATATAATTCGGAAATGTAATTTGTATTTTCAAAGTCGTCTAGAAAGCCCGATATAAAAATATCCAGATCACCATCTCCATCATAATCCACCCAATTACAAGACCCTAAATCTACTAAGTCAATAATATTAGCATTGGCATTTATAAAAGTCCCATCGCCATTGCTATCAAAAACACCGCTAATGTTTACTCCTACAGCCCCAATTCCAATAGCCAAAAGGTCATCATCCCCATCATTATCATAATCGGCAAAATCGAAATAACCATTCGACAAATCTGGAATACCTGAATTTTCAACAACAGAAAATACGCCATTACCTTCATTTTGGTATAAATCTGTTTTTGTTCCAAGGCTGTCAGTTTCACCCCCCGTTAGTAAATCCAGATCACCATCACCATCATAATCACCCCAGGCTAACATACCAAATCCTTTTCCCTCAAAACCGGGAAATACTTCAATTAAGTCTTGTGTGAAAGCGGTGGAAGTAAACACACAAATTGCGCTAACTAATAATAGTAAATGCTTTTTCATCTCTTCTTAGTTTTTAGTTTAAGAAATAAAAATAGCGCTCTAATTACTCAAAGGATATGATATAAAACAGTTTTAGAGGAAATCTAATTAAACTGGATCGGGATCGTTTATTATTGGGGTCTGGCGCTTATTTCTTCTGAAAGACATTTTTATCAATGATAAACACGATTGACCAACCTCATCCCAAGAGCTATTGCATATCATTGTGAGCTCTGGTTTTTAGATCTAGTTATAAGCTACGCATAGAAAGTTATACTACGAATATAAAAATCTTATTCTTTTATATTAAAAATATCTTTTAGCCGTTCGATCGACTCAATATTCTCTGGTCTTTCTAAAGAGTTCAGAATTAACTTCTTTTCTAATCCTGATAAATGAAAATTTAACGATACAGGATCATCATCCGACTTGTTCATTTCAAAATTTATCCATTCATAGTCAATGGAACTATTTTCTTCTAATTCATTAAGTAAATCATCCAACACATATTCCTGAACGTTCTCGAAATTTTCATAGATCTTTCCAATTGGTGTGCTAATCCGACTTAAAATTGATTGGTCAATTCCCTCTGGTTCAAAAGAGCGTTCCTTATAACGCAATTGAATAACCACTATTTTAGTAATGTTATTTTCAGTCCATTCTTTTATTGAAGAGAGAAATTGAAAAGTGGTTTGTTTTCCATAATTATCTCTTATTCCTGCATCCATGACTTCAATTTCCGGAACAGAAGGTAAGGTCACGGCAGGTAAGATATAAGGAAATGTTGCATTCATTCTAAGGGCGCTTAAATAGCGTAAACTATCTGCATCGTGTGACTTAAATAATGATCTAAATTCCACATTTTCAATCAAAACAATTCTATTGGATTCAGAAACATCACCTTTTTCTGTAAGAAATGATAATTCAAGCGGACTGATCAATAACCTACGCCCATCGTTTAAAATGGTAGGCGTAAATATCAGCATAGGCATCTCTGCATTTTGCTCTCTTTCACGATAGCTACTTATCGGAACATCAAACCAATGATGTGTATTCTCATTTAATTGATTTTCAAAAGCAAAAGCCCTGTCGTGCTTATAAACTTGGTCTTTGTAGCTTGATTTCCTAAATCGAAAACTAAAGTCATTACTCACCATAGTAAAGATTATAGGATTCAGGAGGTCGCGGGTTAGAAAGTTAAAATGTTTAGAAAACACGTAAGGATCTTTATTCCTGTTTCTTCTCCACGTCATATCGCGCCAATAGGATGCCCCTATCATTCCACCTGAGGCTCCTGAAATAAGATAAGAATGATCATAGAGTGCTCCGTTTAACAAACTATCAGCTAAAAAGAGTGAAGAAAAGGTCCACGCTGAAGAGCGGTGACCACCTCCTGATACATTAATGATCACCATAATAGAATCCTTACTCACCGCACTTCTTCTGTAGTCCAGCATAGAAAATAATTGATTAAGATCTTCTTCCCTCTTATTTTCATCGCATAAGCCATTAATCACTTTGGTCGAATATTCCGAATTCGGAATTTCATAATTTAATCCATAAGCTTTCGATTTAACACTCAACCAATCTGTATTTTCAGATAATGCATTAACAAAAAGTAATGAAAAAACAATAAGTGTAAGTGTCCACCCCTTGATCCAGCTATAAAATGCAGATACAATCATTAGAACGATTGTAATGAACAAAATTACGCTGGCAGCGGCTGGTATTAAGAAATAAGACTGATTACTTAGCGCCCCAAATAAAAAGAAAGATAGAATCGCTATCAATTCAAAAATACTTGCATTAACATGGTTTTGGTCTAAAATATCATCAATCCATTCGTCTCGATAATGGCCCGCTTCCCGTGCAATTCTTACTCTAAAAAAGGGCAAAAGATAAAATCCAACCTTCCATGATTTGACATTTCTTTGCTTACTGGACCATGATTCACTTCGTTGAAGCGGTGTTTGATAAGCGCCTACTTTCGATCTCTTTTTAACACTAAGGAAGTTCTTGTTTGTAACAATAAAATATAGAAATGAAGACAAGGTAAATATGGCGAAACCTATTAAAAATGAAAACAAGTTGGCCAGGGCCTCAATAATTGATATTAACTCAATTTCCGTTTGGTACTGATAACTTCTAAACAGATAAAACGCTATGAAGATGAACGGAATAAGCATATTATTGAAAGAAAAAACTAAAAATGTTTTCTTAACAGTTGCGATAAACCTAAAACGTGCCCCATGGAGTATATAAGAGTACAAATGAAAAGCTACTGTAAAGCCTCCAAATGAAATTCCCAGAATCATAAAAGAGAGCCAATAGGATTTGTTTAAGTATTCTGGAAACAAAAACAGCGCCTTAACACCAAAACTTTCAGCTAACCAACCTTCAATAAATGCAAAAAGTATAAACCATAAAATCAATAAGAGATGGTTTCTCTTAAAATGCAGAATGATCAACTGCACAGGGAAGGAATAATAAAATTGCTTAATAAATTTCAGCACTTTTTTAAACATTGCTAAAAGGTAACTAGATTAATCATCAATAAATGTAAGCCGGCAGATAAAAAATCAAGAGGACTTCATTTTAATGAACTCCATCATCTTTTTAAAGTCTCCAATTTGAGGAAAGAGCTCTCCAAATGAAGCTTCCGGTTCTTTCATCATCATAAAAATTAGGTAAACTCCTGAACTTATAAAAGAAAAACTTGCAGTAATTGCTACACCTGTTTTTTCATATAAAGGGATCAACCATATTCCCATTCCTAAGGTAACAACCAAACCTATCAAACTGGAATAAGAACTTACTTTAGGCCTGGCAGTACCTGAAAAATAGTGAGCATAAACAGAGCTCAAAGCAAAAAAGGCCACTCCCGGACTAAGTAAGACCAATAGTGGTTTTATCTCAGAGAATTCTTGTCCGAAAACGCTCACATATACTGAAGCTGGTAATGCCAAAAGGAAAAAGATAAAAAGCAGACTAAAGTAAAGGCTAATTCTGGCAAACTGAAAAGACAATTTTAAGGCTTCACTGCGCGATTTCATATTGGAAACCCGTGCAAAAACGACCATCGAAAAACTTTTTGAAATTAGCCATACTCCTTCAGCTATCGCAACTGCGGATGAATAAACACCCAGGGCCGCTTTTCCTGCAAAAAACTCTAAAAGATAATAGCCTAATCGATAATTCAACAATTGTGCGATATTGGCCAATTGTGCCCATTTACCATAATTAAAAAGGTCACTAAAATCATCTTTTCGGATTACGATTTTTCCTTTATTCCAAATTTTAAATACCGCTACTTTAACAATCAGCAAGGCAAGCGCAAATGAGATTATATAGGCTATTAACCACGCATTAAACCCTTCATATATTGATGAGTTAATAAACACCAACAATAAGCCAGTAAGTAAGAGCATTTGCAGTGTTGAAATGACATTAAAGGTTAAGATTTTTTCAAAACCAACTATAATATTCATTCCAATATAAAACCAAGATAAAAATAGCGTAGCAAGTATTAGCCATCCTATTGATTCCTCAGTGACAAGGCCGAATAAATACAATCCGAATATCCCGACGAAGGTGGCTATTACCGACCACATAGTTGAGATTAAGACCAAAGAGCTTAGCGATTTTTTAGAAGCATAATAAACCAAGCCCCCCCCAGAAATGATAGAAACCAATTGAAACACTAAGGTTACATTTAGTACAAATAGACTTATTTCTCCTCTAATTTCAGCTCCAAGATAACGAGCTGTTACAATAACAATTACGAAAGCCAGGATCGCATTGATCGATCTAAAGAAAAAGGTATTTATTATATTTTTGATCATAAAACCACTGACTCATATAGGTTCGCTAGAGATCTTCCTATCGCATTCGCAGAAAATTGAGTTTTAGCATGATTCATTAAATCATTTGGAATATAATTAGTATAAGTTGTGATCATTTTCCTGATTGCTCCCTGAAGTTTGTCCTCATCATTAACAGCGATCAAGATACCCTGTTCAGCTGATACAAACTCCTCAACACCACCACAACGAGTAGAAATAACAGGTTTTCCAGCCATAATACATTCTGCTGCTACCACCGAAAACGTTTCTACTCGGCTATTTATTATTCCAAAATCAACTTCATTATATAAGCTAAGTACTTCTTCATTTGAGAGCCTTCCAAAGAATTTTATTTTATCATTTACTCCAAGAGCTTGTGCTTGCTTTTTCAAGTTTCCCAGATCATCCCCTCCTCCTACCAACCAAAGTTTCGCGTTCTCAAATTCTTGAGCTATTATCGAAAAAGAGCGAATAAGTCCAGATATATTTTTAATTGAATCCACCATATCAGATACGTTCAACATACGTACTTCTCCATCATTTCTATCTAAATCTTTTGTATTGACCTCTACAACATTTGGTATAATATGATGGTTTTTTCCAATTCGATTCTTTTTCAAGGAAGTTTCTAAAAATTTAGAGACCGCGATGGTTATTGTCGCATTATCACTATACAATCTCCATAATTTTTTCTCCCATCCCAATTTCGAAGCAAAAACACCAGATTCCTCGGTATAACCTGACCAATGTTCACTGAGAAGCCAAGGGATTTTTTTCTTTTTCGCATATTTATTTGCCCATATCGCAGGGGTTATAAGATTGTGAACATGTAAAACATCAGGCTTCCCAATCGATTTACTGATCTCTTTAATCCCTTTGGCATACAGTTTTCCTAAAATTATTAGCTGCTTACTTTTCATCAATGGTTTGCGATAAAAAATATGAATCTCCAACACATCCCCTTCTTGTTTTCTTTCGATTACATATTTGCTATTGAGCTTAGGAACACTTTTTATGTACAAAACAGATTGTGTATGAAAACGGGAAACTGCTTGTATTTGCTTCTTAATAAATATGCCTAACTGAGGGTCTTCAGGGTTAGGATACCATTTAGGTAAATGGAGGATATGAAGTTTTTCCTTCATGATGTGAAAAATAGGAAAAGTCTTTAGATTAATCTATTAATGCAGCAAACAAACACTATATAAATATGGAAAAACAAAGAGTATGTAAATTCATATTACTTTTTGCAATAAATAGGACAAAATAACTAAATTTGCAGCCGTCTAAATGACACGGTGGATGTAGCTCAGTTGGTTAGAGCACCGGATTGTGGTTCCGGGGGTCGTGGGTTCAAATCCCATCTTCCACCCATTAAAAAAAAAACCAACCTTTTTAGGTTGGTTTTTTTTTGTTTCAAAAAATTAACATCGGTAAGCTGTTTTTTCTTTTTTATGAGGGCACTATTCAGAAGAAACAGGGATCAACGAAGTTAATCCCATCTTCCACTCAAAAGCAGCAAGAGTGTGAGTAATGAGTATTGATCATCTTCCTGCTTTTCCTTGCTCAAAACTCAAAACTGTATTTCCACCAAATAAGGCGGCATATGTTAAGCTAAGATTAACCAGTTCTGCAAAAATCCATTTTCAATAAGGTGATAAATGTCTTCTCTACTTCATAAGAATTAAAGTAAATTGTGTTTTCTAACTATCATTAATAAACTCACAATGAAAGAGGACGTAGCCAAAAATCAATATAACAAAAATGGCATACTCAAAACCCCTGACTACAATCAAGAGCTTGAGAGATTACAAGAGGAGCTTGTAAAGCTGCAATATTGGGTAAAAGAGAAAAATTTAAAAGTCTGTGTTCTTTTTGAAGGAAGGGATGCTGCGGGTAAAGGAGGTGTTATCAGTAGAATAATGCAACGTATGAATCACAGAAGTGCACGTGTTGTTGCCCTTGACAAACCAAGTGATAAAGAAAAAGAGCAATGGTATTTTCAACGTTATGCAAGTCACCTTCCTGCTTCAGGCGAGATCGTATTATTTGACAGAAGCTGGTACACAAGAGCTAATGTTGAACGGGTAATGGGTTTTTGTAGTGATGCTGAATACAGAGAGTTTATGCGTTCTTGTCCAGAATTTGAACGCATGCTCGTTCGATCCGGAATTATTCTAATTAAATATTGGTTCTCTTTAAGTGATAAAGAACAAGAAAAACGCTTTCAGAAAAGAAACCATGACCCAATGAAACGCTGGAAATTAAGTCCAATGGACATTGCCTCCAGAGGAAAATGGGTAGAATACTCACGTGCAAAGGATGATATGCTAATGTATACCGACATTGATGAAGCGCCATGGTATATTGTTGATGCTGATGTGAAAAAACACGCCAGACTAAATTGCATTAGTCATTTATTGAGCTTAATTAATTACGAGGATCTCACAGCTGATCCTATTGAGTTTACCGAACTTCAAAGAGATAGTGGCTATGTAAGACCGGCCTTATCAAGTCAAAAATGGATTCCGGCATTATATGGTAAGAACCC
>JAUVAY010000210.1 GCA_030591505.1 Flavobacteriales bacterium
ATATTCTTAAACATATAAAGACAGGCATTCCCTACGTCGTATCTCCGATTTATGTTGATTATAGTGAATTTGATAAAAAAGTAAGAGGTGGTTATGCAGCTAAAATAGCTCGGATCTTTGGTAAAAATACCAGCGAGTATTTAAAATCGATGATGCGTTGGTTAAAGAACGGAGAGCACCCTGGATCTCTTGACTATATTTTAAAAGGGCATAAAAAATCAATTCAAAAAGTACTGAATAACAGCAAGATGGTATTAGTTAATTCAACTAATGAATTAACACGATTAACGGCAGATTTTAGAATAGAATGCCCTGCTGAAATTGTTCCTAATGCAACAGATCTAATAGAAATGGAAATCAATTCACCTAGGGAAGGAGTGCTTTGTGTTGCTAGAATTGAAGGGATAAAAAATCAATTGAATTTAATACGTGCAATAAAAAAGACTGACTTGCATTTGACGATTATAGGGAAAGCTTCGCCTAATCATCTTCAATATTATAAACAATGTATAAATGAGGCGAATGATCAAGTAAGCTTTGTCGATCATATAGATCAGGAAGAACTTAGGAACTATTATTCCTCAACAAAAGTACATGCAATGGTAAGCTGGTTTGAGACCACTGGACTTTCAAGTTTGGAAGCAGCATCTTGTGGAGCTAATGTTGTTATTTCTGAAAAAGGAGATCAGGTTGAATATTTTGAAAATGATGTGTTTTATGCGACACCCGAAGATGTTGAATCGATAAAAAAGGCAATTCTTAAGGCTTATGATGTACCCGTCTCAACTAAGCTGAGAGAAAAGATCCATAAAAAATATAATTGGAAGGAAACAGCGAAGAAAACGATGGAGGCTTATAATAGGGTTCTTAATTAGCGATGTGGACGCATGTCTTTAAGACAATCCTATCACCCTTTCAGGGTTCTTTTTCTGCTAACAATTGCATTTACAGTAGCAATTATTAATCCCGAAGGGATGTTATGATTGTAAAATGACATAGCCGAGAACAAAATTAATCCCGAAGGGATGATAGGATTAACATCTATCGTATAATCCGAACATATTTATTCAATAGTAGCTCGAATCGAGTCCTGATAGAAAGCAGCATCATATACTTTAAGATTATATTGAATTGAGTTGTAAGGTGGAATATTACCACTTTTAGAACCCAGTTCACCAAAGGCAAGGTAGGAGGGAACGATAACATGAATGGAATCACCGTAGTGCATTTGTTGTAAAGCCAATTCTATTCCTCTAATAACCTGAAACTTATCTTTTATATTAAATTTTAATGGGTAATCAGGAATGTCCCATTCTTCCCCCTTTAATGAATAACCCGCATAATCTAAAACGATCTCACCAGTCAATTTCTTACTTGATTCTGTATTTACTGGAATTCTTTTGATCCAGATCCCATTGAAATAGGAATAAGAACTTTTATCTAATTTATTATTAAAAAACTGTTCTAATTTTTTAAATTCTACAACATTAGGATCTTCTGATTGAGCAAATAAATTATAGACCTTATCAACTTGAAATTCAATAAAGTAGAATGAAGTGTCGTTTTCTGCATTTGCCATACATAACTCTTCTATATAGATATTATGCTTGTTGCTTATAAAATTTAGTATGTCGCCTTCCTTTGCATCTTTAAGGATGGAGTCTTTTAAAAAGGCATCACTAAATTGAGCAAACTTAATGGAGCTAGAGATCTTTTTATTCTCCTTACCGACTGGATAATAGCTAACACTATAGTCGACAAAACAGCTATCAGGATGATAGGAAATACCTTCGCCTAGTTGTATTCTTTGATAGAATAAGTCAGATGAAACTTCGCTAAACCCAGGATATTTAGATGATTCGCAGGATAATACGACTAAAAAAAGAAGTAAGTAGAATAATGCTCTCATTCAACATCGATCATTTCAACATGGTAAACGAGAATTGCATTTTGAGGTATGCTGCCCTGATCACCGGTTAATCCATAAGCCCTGTTTGACGGCATAACAAAAACAGCAGAATCTCCAGGAGCCATAAATACTAAGCCTTCATGTAAGCCAGAAGGCACATCCTCATGACCGATCCATATTTTTTCTGGTCCTTTTGTTTTTGTAGAATAGTATTCTATACCGCCCAGAGACTCAATAGAATAGTGAACCAGTACAATACTATTTTCCGAAACGATGGATTCATTTCCTGATTGGTAAATTACATAACGAATTCCTGTGTTTGATGTCGTGGCCTCTGGGTAATTCTCTTCAATAAAATCAGCTATAATTTTGTCCTCGGCATTAGCTTTGTTCTTGTTGAACTCGAGCAATTTATCTTTTAATTCTTGCTCAGTTTGTTGCTTAACAACAGGTTTTTCTTCTTGTCTGCAAGAATAGAAGCTAAAGCCGCTAAGGATTAAAAATAAACTAAGCTTTTTCCAATTCATCTTTATACAATTTTATTGATGAATCAAATAAGGAGCATGCATCTTCAATATTGTCATTATTGATGTTACCTCCGGCAGCATGATAATGCCCACCACCATTAAAATGCTTTCTTGAAAATGCATTGACAGAAAACTGTGCACTAGACCTGAATGAAAAACGAATATTTCCTTCTTTTTCTGTTATCAGGGCTGCTACTTTAATTCCTTTAACCGAAAGTATTTTATTAACCAATCCTTCTGTGTCTCCAGCTTTATAATTAAAACGTTCTAACTCTTCCTTCGACAATGATATATATGCTGTATAGTATTCGTCGATCGTAACCATCTTTTTCAATGCATAACCCATTAAGTGTAATCGATCTTTACTATTTTGATCATACACTAAGTGATGAATATTATTTCCATCCACTCCACAGTCGAGTAGGTGAGCAACAATTCTCATTGTATGACTACTGCAGGTAGCAAAGCGAAAAGATCCTGTATCGGTCATAATTCCTGTATAGAGACATTCCCCAATATCTTTCGTAATTGCTTTATCTCCAGAAAGGCTTACAATAAGGTCATAAACCAATTGAGCTGTACTTGAAGCTTCAACATCCCATACTTTATACTTCATAAAATCATCCGGTTCCTGATGATGATCAATAAGTATTTTTAAGGCATTGGAGGAGGCTAA
>JAUVAY010000074.1 GCA_030591505.1 Flavobacteriales bacterium
AGAAAGAAATAGAAAGAAAAAAATAGATGATAATCCTCACGAACATTATCTTTTTAGCTATTATTGAACAATATTTATCATTTAGTCCTAATTTTGATGGGCCTTACAGATTTGAAATAAAATTGAAAACTAGCTAAAGTGAAGATAATTATTGCCGGAGCCGGTGACGTTGGGTTCCATCTTGCCAAATTACTTTCCTACGAGAATCAAGAGATTGCAGTTATTGATTTAGATGATGAGAAGCTTCGGAATATTTCATCAAAACTAGACGTTGCAACCATTAAGGGGAGTTCTACTTCATACTCATCACTCGAAGAAGCCGATGTAGCCAATGCCGATTTATTAATTGCGGTAACATCTCTTGAAGAAGTGAATATTACTACTACGATCATTGGAAAATATTTGGGGGCTAAAAAGACTATCGCACGAATTAAAAACCCCGAATATTTAAAGCCACGAGAACGTTCCCATTTTCGACAATTGGGAATAGATGAATTAATTTCTCCAGAATCATTGGCCACTCAGGAGATCGGTCGCTTATTGAATTCGAATGCGCTTACAGATGTGTTCCATTTCGATGATGGTAAATTGACATTACTCGGAATTCTCATCGATGGTAAATGCAAGCTAAGGGATAAGACTCTATTAGAGAATTCAACACTGAATCCTGAACAAGATTTTATTACCGTTGCTATTCTGCGCAACGGACAAACGATTATCCCGCATGGTGATACAAAGTTTAGAGTAAATGACCACGCTTATTTTATTGCAAAACCATCAGGGGTTGAGCGAGTCCTTAACTTTAGTAATGTACAGAAGACGGAGATCAAGAATATTATGATTCTTGGAGGAAGTAAAATTGGCCAACACACAGCGAAAATACTCAGCGAAAAATTTAATGTGAAGTTGGTTGAGCAAAGTAGAGAAAAGAGTTTTCAGTTGGCTAATGAATTGCCAAATGTTTTGGTTATTCATGGCGACGGGAGAAATTCTGAAATCATAGAGGAGGAGGGTATTGATGAAATGGATGCCTTTATTGCGGTGACCGGAAATTCTGAAACCAATATTATCTCAAGCTTAGTAGCAAAGGAACACGGGGTTAAAAAAACTGTAGCCCTCGTAGAAAATGTAGATTATATTCACCTTTCTCAAAACATTGGTGTTGATACCATGATCAATCGAAAGTTGATCGCAGCAAATTTTATTTTCAGGTACATACGAAAAGGTGAGATCATTTCTATAGCGAGTATTCATGGTGTTGATGCAGAGATAGTTGAGTTTATTGTTAAGGAGGATTCTAAAATAACCAAGAAATATATCAAGAATTTAAAATTCCCAAAAAACGCATTGATCGCTGGAGTGGTTCGAAAATCGGATTCAAGAATTCCTAATGGCGACTTCAGGATAAGAGCACACGATAGAGTGGTTGTTTTATGTTCGCCAAGTTCTATTCATAAAGTTGAAGCCTTTTTTAAATGAATTTTAGGAACGTCATTAGCATCTTGGGTGTACTCATGGCACTTAATGGAGTTTTTATGTTCCTGGGAATTCCATTCTCGATGTATTACGATGAAAGCGTAAACCCTCTGTTAATTTCAGGAAGTGTTTCTGTTATATTAGGAGTATTTCTATGGCAATTTTTTAAGCTTAAAACAGCACGTCAGGAATTATCAAAAAAGGATGGGTATTTAGTAGTAACATTTGGTTGGATAACGATGTCTTTATTCGGAATGCTTCCATTTTTAATTAGTGGATCGATAACGACGGTTACGGATGCTTTTTTTGAAACAATAAGTGGATTTACTACCACGGGTGCATCGATCCTCAATGATATTGAAGCCATGCCAAAAGGTCTTTTATTTTGGCGTAGTTTGACGCAGTGGATCGGTGGAATGGGTATTATCGTTTTAACCGTTGCCTTGGTTTCTATAATTGGAGTTGGAGGTATGCAGCTTTTTGTTGCAGAAGCTCCCGGAATATCTCCTGATAAACTCAAACCCAGAATTAGAGATACTGCGAAGCGTTTGTGGCTTATTTATCTGGGTTTGACATTAAGTGAAACTGTTTTCCTGATGTTTGGAGGCATGACATTTTATGATGCTATCAATCACAGTCTGACCACTATGGCAACAGGAGGGTTTTCGACGAAGAATGAATCTATGGCGCATTTCGAAAGTCCCTACATACAATATGTAGTTATCGTTTTTATGTTTCTAGCAGGGGTTAATTTTACCCTGACCTATTTCGGATTGAAGTTCAAGTTTAAAAAAGTATGGGAGAATGAAGAGTTTAAGGCTTACTTATCTACAATAGTACTTTTTACTCTTTTAACTACTGCCGGAATCGCCTTCTTTTCTGAGGCTCCTTATGAAAAAGCTTTTCGAGATGCTGCATTTCAAGTTGTTTCTGTAATAACGACTACGGGTTTTATTACCGCTGATTATACCGCTTGGGCACATATCCTTACCGTCTTGTTTTTCTTTTTTATGTTTATTGGTGGCTCATCAGGTTCTACGGCAGGGGGTGTAAAAATTGTACGTCATGTTATTCTTTTTAAGAACTCCTTTTTGGAAATGAAGCGACTTCTTCACCCGACGTCTATTATCCCAGTTCGATTGAATAAAAAAGCGATCACTGAGAAAACCACTTTTAATGTACTAGCATTTATCATGATCTATATCTCGATATTTGTATTTGGATCTATTGCTGTTTCCCTAACAGGCGTTGATTTTGTCTCTACAATTGGAGCAGTAGCAACCAGCTTAGGAAATATTGGACCTGGTTTTGGAAGTGTTGGGCCACTTGAAAATTTTTCACACCTACCTGACCTTACAAAATGGATCCTCGCTGGACTAATGTTATTGGGTAGACTAGAATTATTTACCGTTTTGATTCTCTTTACGCCTTATTTTTGGAAGAAAGTATAATTTACGTTTCACGACTGAATTACCCCGCTGCTTTTTCGCTTCTTGAATCGCTCTTTTTATCTATCATCAAGTGAGCATTCTTTATAATTGCAGGAGCATCATATTCGCATTGTGCATAGAGTTCTGCTTGGGTTCCGTGTTCAATAAATTTATCTGGAATCCCTAGTCGAATGACTTGCGAAGTATATAAATGGTCAGCCATGAATTCTATAACAGCTGTACCAAAACCACCCATTATTACACCGTCTTCAATGGTAATTATCTTGTCAAATTTTCCGAAAATTTCATGCAACATAGTCTCATCGATCGGCTTTACAAAACGCATGTCGTAATGAGCTGCAGAGATTCCTTCTTCATTAAGTTGTTCAACTGCTTTTTGGGCTTCCACTCCTAGCGGACCAATACTTAAAATAGCTACATCAGACCCACTATTGATCTTTCGACCTGTTCCAACCGTGATCTTTTTCATTGGAGTTTTCCAATTTACTATCGATCCGATACCTCGTGGATAGCGAATAGCAAAAGGACCCATATCTTTTAATTGAGCAGTGTACATCAGATCTCTCAATTCTGATTCATCCATTGGAGAAGAAACGACCATATTAGGCATAGATCTGAAAAAAGCGAGATCAAAAACACCGTGATGTGTAGGACCATCAGCTCCTACAAGACCACCTCTGTCCATACAAAAAACAACATTCAACTTTTGAATGCATACATCATGTACCACCTGATCGATGGCTCGCTGCATAAAAGTTGAGTAAATATTACAAAAAGGAATAAGTCCTTGCGTGGCTAAACCAGCAGAAAATGTAACGGCATGTTGTTCAGCAATTCCAACATCATAAGCCCTTTCAGGCATCGCCTTCATCATTATATTCATCGAACTCCCTGAGGGCATAGCCGGTGTAACGCCAACTATTTTATCATTCTTTTCAGCTAGTTCAACAACTGTATGACCAAAAACTTCTTGAAATTTAGGCGGTTTTGGCGATTTCGGAATCACCTTAATGATCTCTCCCGTTTCTTTATTAAAAAGGCCAGGTGCATGCCATAAAGCTCCATCTCCTTCCTCAGCAGGCTTATATCCTTTACCTTTTTTCGTAATAATATGTAAGATCTTAGGGCCTTTAATATCCTTAAGATCGCTCAAAATTCTAACCAAGTGATTCACATCATGTCCATCAACCGGTCCGAAATATCTAAAGTTTAACGACTGGAATAAATTACTTTGGTTTAGAATGCTTGATTTTATAGCTCCTTCAACATTTTGAATGATAGATTGTGCATTGGGCCCAAATTTTGAGATCTTCCCCAGCAAACCCCATACTTCATCTTTTACTTTATTATAAGTATGTGATGTTGTAATATCGGTCAGGTATTCTCTCAATGCTCCAACATTAGGGTCGATAGAGCAATTATTATCATTAAGAACCACAAGTAGATCAGCATCCATACTTCCACCATTGTTGAGGCCTTCAAAAGCGAGCCCGCCTGTCATGGCTCCATCACCAATTACAGCAATGTGTTTCCGATCATTGTTCTTGTATTTATTTGCCACTGCCATTCCTAATGCTGCAGAAATTGAAGTGGAAGAATGACCTACGCCAAATGTATCGTATTCGCTTTCGCTTCTTTTCGGGAAACCACTGATTCCATTTATTACCCTATTCGTATGAAAAACATCTTTTCTTCCCGTAAGAATCTTGTGTCCATAAGCTTGATGTCCTACATCCCAAACAATTTGATCATCCGGAGTGTTATACACATAATGTAATGCAACCGTTAATTCAACTACGCCAAGACTCGAGCTAAAATGGCCTCCCTTTCCAGAAACCACATCAATGATAAATTGCCTTAATTCTTCTGAAAGAACACTAAGATCTTCTTCTTTTAATTTCTTAAGATCTTCAGGAGAATTTATCCCTTCCAGAAGTTTGCCTGCTTTATACTCACCCATGTATTTTACTGTTAGTGAATGTCATATTAACATTAAAGCGTATTGGATTACCAATTATTAATTCAACGTGTAACTTTTTAGGACTTCTAAACGTCCTAGATGCAAACTTAAAAACAATTAGACAAATGAAAGCAATTTATACACTGATTATTCTTTTTCTCAGTTTCACAATGATTAAAGCACAGACAGATACCGTTGTTGTTAATGTTGATGATCATGTTACTGTTGTTATAGAAGAAGGAGAACTTGAATTAGAAAAAGATTCAACAGGAAAAGTTACCAGTATTAAAGTCTATTCAGATTCGTATAAGGGTGATACTACCATTATAGCAGTAGGGTCGTATGATATTATTATTCAGGATGACTATGTTGAAGTTACTCGAAGCAGAAAAGGAAAGAAAAGTGATTGGCACGAATTAACGTATTGGGCTGGGCTAGATATTGGAGTGAATGGCTATATCATGCCTGATGGGTCCTTTGATTTACCTAGAGGAGATGATTATGATTTCTTGGCACTAAACTGGGGTAATAGTAGAACTTTTAGTATCAATGCAGTAGAGTGGAAAATAAAGATCTTTAAAAATTACATAGGTATAACTACGGGTTTAGGGTTGGAATGGAACAATTACAGACTACGCTACCTGGATTGGAAAACAGCCTATAATGCTGATAGTACTTATGGTGTTTATGACCCGAACAAAGGAACAAACAAAAGTAAGTTGAGAATGACCTATATCAACGCACCTTTTTTATTGGAATTCAATACGAGTAAGTACAGAAAGAATAATTTTCATATTGCAATGGGTGTAGTTATCGGATGGAGGATAGAAACGATGTATAAACAGCGTTACCATAATGAAGGTGGAAAGCAAAAAGACAGAACGATTGGAGATTTTAATATGCATCCCTTCAGGTATAATGCTATGGTAAGAGTTGGATATGGTGGATTGAACCTTTTTGCAACTTATGCATTGAATCCGATGTTTCGAACAGGGACTGCACCAGAATTACATCAGGTCTCCGTCGGAATTACCATCGTAGGATGGTAGGCTAACTAAAGATATTCAGCTTTAACTTTATAAACCTTACAGGATTAAAGAGACGCATCAACTTGCGTCTCTTTCTTTTTATTTTCTGTATGCTCTAAGACCTTTATTGCTAAAGTCTTTCAGGAATAATTTATATTATGCATGCATAATAATTTCGCTCAATGCCTTAATTACACTTGTATAGCAAGGCTAATTTAATTAGATTTGTTCCTCAAAAATTATAAAAAATGAAAATATTAGTTTGTATCAGTAAGACTCCGGATACAACCGCAAAGATTTCATTTACCGATAATAATACACGGTTTAATGAAGATCAGGTTCAATGGATAGTTAACCCTTACGATGAGTGGTATTCTTTAGTGAGAGCATTAGAATTAAAAGAAGCAAATGGTGGCAGTGTAAGTTGTATTTCGGTTGGAAAAGCAGATTATGACCCGATTATCCGAAAAGCGCTTGCTATTGGAGCAGATAATGCTGTTCGAATAGATGCAGAAGCCAGCGATGCTACTTATGTGGCAAGACAAATTGCTGAATACGCTAATGATAAGGGTTTTGATATGATCTTTACGGGTAAAGAGACCCTAGATTTTAATGGATACCAAGTAGGAGCGATGATCGCGGAGGCAATGGATCTTCCTTTTGTTTCGACGGCTCATAAACTGGAAGTTGAAGGAACGACGGCGAAGCTTGATCGTGAAATACAAGGAGGTATGGAAGTGGTTGAAGTGGAAATGCCATTGGTACTTAGCTCAGCTAAAGATCTGGCAGAACAACGAATTCCAAATATGCGAGGAATTATGTCAGCCCGAACGAAACCTCTCGAAGTTATTGCTGCTACAGAAATGGATTCATTGACAGAAGTAGTGGAGTTTAGTATTCCACCAGCGAAAGGTTCATGTAAATTTATTGATCCTGAAAATGCAGGTGAGCTTATTGAATTACTTCATTCTGAAGCAAAAGTAATCTGATTGTAAAACCCAAAAAAGAAAGAAAATGTCAGTATTAGTATTTGTAAATAATAATGAAGGTTCTGTAAAGAAAGTGGGTTTAGAAGCAGTTTATTTTGCTTCACAAACAGCACAAAAACTAGGAACAAATTGTATAGCTGTTAGCTATGGAAATGTTGATAATTCAGTATTGGAAGGCCTCGGTAAGTATGGTGCAGAGAAGGTGGTAGTAGCACGGAATATAGATTCCGACGATGGACAAGCACTTACGCGTTTTGTTTCCGATGTGGCTAGCAATAATGATGTGGATACAGTGATCTTCCCAATGGACCCAACAGGAAGAAGTGTTGCGCCTCGTGTTGCAATTCGACTAAATGCAGGGATGGTTAGTGGAGTGATAGAATTACCCGAAACAGATGGTGGGTTTACTGTTACTCGAAACCTTTTCAGTGGAAAAGCTAAAGGAAAATTCAAAATAAAATCTGATAAGCGTGTATTAGGTTTAATGTCAAATAGTTTTTCGCCGGTTGAAGGCGAAGGTTCTGCAAGTGTTGAAGAATGGAGTGGAGATGCAGGTGATATCCGTATTAAAATTCTTGAAACTAAGAAGGCAGGAGGTTCAATTCCTTTACCAGAAGCAGAAAGAGTGGTTTCTGGAGGTAGAGGACTTAAAGGACCTGAGAATTGGGGAGCAGTTGAGGAATTAGCGACTTTATTGGATGCGCAGACAGCCTGTTCACGACCTGTGGCAGATATGGATTGGCGTCCTCATCATGAACATGTGGGACAAACAGGAATTGCAATACGACCTGATTTATACATTGCGATCGGAATTTCTGGTGCCATTCAGCACCTGGCCGGAGTAAATGGAAGTAAGGTTATTGTTGTAATAAATACCGATGCTGAAGCGCCTTTCTTTAAAGCTGCTGATTATGGTATTATAGGTGATGCATTTGAAGTGCTTCCCAAATTGGTGGAAGCTGCAAAAGCATTTAATGCAAGTAAATAGTTTGTAAAAAGAATAGCATTAAAGCCCTGATCAACTGATCAGGGCTTTTTTTATAGCTCATATTTAGTGTTAAAACATGCAAGATAGTTGAGGAAATAGAGAATGATGATAATTATTAAAGGCAATGCAATCAATCGGACTTTAATTTTTATCTTTAGCTCCTCGAAAATGCATAGAGCATATTCTACATGGAAAAAACTGAACTTGAAATAAATGGCTTGACGCAAAGTCAAGCCTCCATACACTCCAGCGCATTTATCCTTTTATTGAAGGAAATAAATGGGGCAAGGACATTGCCAATTGTTATTGCACATCCGGAAGCTCAATCCATTGCGATTGAATTGGAAAAGATGAAACCTAAGCGTCCTTTTACTCATGATCTTTTTAAAACCTTTGCCAGTTCGTATGGAATTGAATTAGTTGAGGTTATTATTTATGATCTAAAAGAAGGGATCTTTTATGCAAAATTGATCTGTGAACAAGGTGATAATCGAGTTGAAATCGATTCAAGAACAAGCGATGCCGTTGCATTAGCCACTCGATTTAATTGTCCGATATTTACTTATGAGTTTATTCTCAAATTAGCAGGTACAGACCCAAGTAAAGCTGAGGTAAAACAAGAGGTAAAAACACCGAAGAAAGCGAAAGCCCAAAAGGTTAAAACTGCCCAGCAATCAATTGAAGAACTTGAATTGGAGTTAGAAAAAGCCCTTGAAATCGAAGATTATGAAAAAGCCTCTCAAGTTCGTGATAAAATAAATCGAATAAAAAATCAGCAATAGCCACTTGATGAAACACCGTATACTCTTACTACTTATTCTCCTTTTAGTAATTCCATTCACTATTCAAGCACAAGGTGCAGTGAACCTGGATACTACAGAGACATTACAAACAAATTTTAATTTTATTTCTCTGTTAAGAGGATTATTAGGCATGTTCTCTTTGGTTGCCATAGCTTATCTTTTTTCGAGTGATAGAAAGAAAATATCATGGAGATTGGTAGGGATCGGACTTCTTATTCAGGTTACACTTGCTGTTTCTATTTTATATGTTTCCTGGGTAGCGAAAATATTTGACTATGTAGGAAGAGGTTTTGTGAAAATTCTTGATTTTACAACAGATGGGAGTCGTTTTCTTTTCGGAGATCTTATGAATGTAGATTCTTTTGGATTTATTTTTGCCTTTCAAGTTCTCCCTACAATTATCTTCTTTGCCGCACTGACATCACTGTTGTTTTATTATGGGATCATACAAAAGATAGTGTACGGTTTAGCTTGGTCGCTTACGAAATTACTAGGTATTTCAGGAGCTGAATCATTATCAGTTGCGGGAAATATATTTTTAGGTCAAACAGAGTCACCTTTAATGATAAAGGCTTATTTGGAAAAAATGACCCGATCGGAGATGTTGCTTGTAATGACTGGAGGGATGGCTACGTTAGCAGGTGGTGTACTTGCAGCTTATGTAGCATTTTTAGGAGGAGATGATCCGGTTCAACGAGTGATTTTTGCTAAACACTTATTAGCAGCCTCAATTATGGCCGCACCCGGAGCAATTGTTATTTCTAAAATTCTTGTTCCTCAAACCGAAACTATCGATTCTGAAATAAATGTGCCGACAGAGAAATTTGGTAGCAATGCCCTTGATGCGGTCTCGAATGGAACAGGAGAAGGGTTAAAATTAGCAGTAAATGTTGGAGCTATGCTATTGGTGTTTTTAGCGTTTATTTCTTTGTTTAATTATATGTTTTTTAAGGTAGGTGAATTAACGCATCTCAATGAGGTGATCGTTTCTTTTACTGATGGTAAATTTGATGGCTTAACTCTTCAATTCATTCTTGGATATGCTTTTTCACCAATAATGTGGTTGATTGGCGTTGGAGTAGAGGACATAACTTTGGCAGGACAACTCTTAGGTGAAAAATTGATCTTAACTGAGTTTATTGGTTATGTTAGTTTGGCTGAATTAAAAAGTACAGGCGCCTTTACCGAGTATAAAACAATAATAATGGCGACCTATATGCTATGTGGATTTGCGAATTTCGCTTCAATAGGTATACAAATTGGAGGAATTGGTTCACTTGCTCCCGGAAAAAGAAAATTACTATCTGAGTTCGGTTTAAAGGCTTTATTAGGAGGAACATTAGCATCTCTTTTATCCGCCACGATTATTGGGATGATCATTGGATAAATACGTTATTTAATTACAATTATCTTGTGTTTTTCTCACAGATGTTCACTGTTATATTTCTGCGTTCATCTGCGAAATCTGCGGGAAACTTTATAAATGGACCCATATCAAATATCTGGAAAGCGAATTCTCTTTTCTCCACTTAACTGGGGACTTGGACATGCAACAAGAAGTGCCAAGTTAATTCATCATTTATGTAAGAATAATACCGTCGTGATCGCTTCGGATGGGGCTGCATTACAATGGTTGGAAATTGAATTCCCTACACTACAATCGATTGAATTGCCTGAACTGAAGATGCGTTATTCGAAACGTTTTGGTGCAATGGGTGGAATAATTAGGAGAATTCCGCACTTCTATCGCTCCGTTCAGCGAGATTATAAGGCGATTTCAACGATTATAAATAATGAAGACTTCGATTTAATAATCAGCGATAATAGATATGGAGTTTATAGTGAGGAAATACCCTCATACCTGATTACGCATCAACTTCGCTTTATTCACCCTTTATCTGCAATGATCTCAGGGCTTATTCAAAACTTTATCGAGAAATTTAATGAAGTATGGGTGCCCGATGATGTGGATCATTTACTAAGTGGAGAGCTATCTAAACCGGAGGATGGGTTGAGTATTCCTATTGAGTATATTGGTAGTTTAACTCGCTTTGAAGAGAATAGTAGTGTAGAAAAGGACATTAAGTTTTTACTAATAGCAAGTGGTCCAGAGCCATTTCAATCACGAATGATCAGTTACTTTGATCATAATTTTTCTTTATTGAAATACACCTGCCATATAGTAAGCAGTACAGATATTAAATTGGAAGGTGTACAATCAAAAAATGTTGTAAATCATTATAAACCAGATTCAAAATCATTGGAATTACTGATAGATCGCTCGGAGTATGTTATTTGTCGCTCGGGATACAGCAGTATAATGGACCTTTTTAGAAAGAAACAAAAAGCTATTCTAATTCCAACACCCGGTCAAATAGAACAGATTTACCTTGCTAATTTTCATAAAAACAACCCATTGTTTAAATGTGTTTTAAAAGCACAAGACTTGTCGAAATATATGAAAGAGTTGATATGATTATGTTTTGTATATCGTCCGACAAAACAATTTATTAGACTAGAAAGTTTTAGGTACATCCAAATCAATTTATACATTTGACGAATATCAAAAGGAATTTAATTTATCAATTTAATATAAAGTATTATGAAAAAAGCAAAACTTAACACAAGACTAGCTATTGCCGGAGCCTTATTCTCAGGAATATTAATGATGGTAGCAGTATTCGGATTTACTTCTGAAACTGTAGTAGACAGCAATAACAATATTGAAGCTATTCAATTAGCTGATAATTCAATGGGTGACCTGGTTATCTTTGATGGAAAATGTGGTGGCGATGAAAAAGCAAAAGAAGGAGATAAAGAGAAGAAAGAAGGAAAATGTGGTGAAGGAAAATGCGGAGATGACAAAGCTAAAGCCAAAGAAGGTGAAAAAGAAGGTAAGTGCGGAGAAGGAAAATGTGGTGGTGATGAAAAAGCAAAAGAAGGCGAAAAAGAAGGTGAGAAGGAAGGAAAATGTGGCGAGGGAAAATGTGGCGAAGGAAAATGTGGTGGAGATGATAAAGCTAAAGAAGGCGATAAGAAAGAAAGCAAGTGTGGTGAAGGAAAATGTGGAAAATAATCTTCTTTAAGAATTTTAAAAAAGCCGCTTTTAGCGGCTTTTTTTGTGACTTTATAGATCAATACCTATTTGAATCTTAATAACACTATTGATAGCGTTCGTCAATCCAAGGTAATCCTCATCTTTTATAATGTTCAAAAGCCCTCTTTCATAAAGTAACTGAAAGTGTAATCCATTGGTAAATTGATAGCCAACTCCAGGGAATATGCTTATATCAAATCGATTTAATTCTTCTGCATTGCTTTCAGGATCTCCGTAAAAATTAGTCCCGTTATACAAGACATTCCCCTCAATTTTATTTAGTGCTAAGTAAGAAAGTTGCACTCCTCCTTTAATAAAAACCCCAGAAGGCGAGTCATTATTAATAAGCCATCTAATTGCAACTGGAACATCAATGTAAACAGAATGATTTTTCAGATCGGCAGCTAGCTGAACACCAGGAATTATAAGTTGCCCATTCATTGCGAAGCCTTTTAACGATACATTAAGTCCGTATTCAAGATTAAAGCTTGTCGAAAATTCCCAAACAGAATAAAAACCAATAAAACCACCTGTTTTACCCTGATATGCGATCATATCATCTATCACTTTCTCTCCTTCCCAATCTGTGTAAAGAACCCCAGCACGTAAACCAAATCTTGGTGCTAAACCTTGTGAATTAGCTGTAATAGAAAAGATCATCAAGAATAATAAAGCAACTATTTTTCTGCTTACAATCATGGTAAATTTTATTATAATTACATAAAAGTAATGATTCTATTACCTTTGTAAAAAATGGGTTTCAGAAACTAAAAATAATATTTTACGTTATATAATATATGATGATGTACCTAAAAACGACGAAACAAACCCAGGATAGAGAAACGCTGGTCCGCACGAAGATTCTAAATGCGGCCTATGAATTGTTTATCAATAATGGATATCACAACGTAACAATTATTAAAATAGCTGCTAAAGCCAAGGTTTCGAAGAATACTATTTATAATTACTTTCAGGGTAAATCATCAATATTAAAAGGCCTGGTTGAGAGACATTTTAAAACGGGGCTGGCGAAAAACAATAAAAACCTTTCTGGAACTGATTACATTAAATTTCTGATCGATCAAACTTTCGATGAAATAGATAACCATTGTGGTTTTCTTCGTGTTATATATCCAATGGTGTTTTATACCAATTCCTTCAGCTATCTTAAAGAGTTTCTTTATGAATTTACGACGAGTCATATGAATCGTTTGGAAGAAGTTTTTGAAGAACTTGGGTATGATCAACCTTACGATGAAGCACGTGGGTTAATAACCGAGATAGATGGAATTAATCTTCATTATATGTCCGTCCGTGACATGTATCCACTAGATGAAGTTAAGGAAATGCTTTACACCCGATACGATCTAAAATAACCATTTATCACTCTTTTTTCTTTTTTTGGTTTTTGTCTTTTCTTTTTTATTATTTTTGACTGAACGTTTGGTCAATAATAAATGAGTCCACGTAAAAAAGAAGATAACGAAGCAATTCGAGAGCGTAGAAAAGCACATATTCTCGAGGTCGCACTTAACCTATTCGCTCGAGTAGGTTATGAATCAACCACTATTTCTAAAATTTCCAATGAGGCTAAGATCTCAAAAGGCTTGTTGTATAATTATTTTGACAGCAAGGAAGACTTGTTGAAAAGCCTCATCCTGGACCTTAATAAGATGGAAGAGGGAATGATGTCATCAGTTATTGATGATGATCCACAAGTGATGCTGAGAAATATTATTACTGCTTTCTTTAAAACCTTAGTTGAGGATAAGGATAAATGGAAGTTGATATCAGCCCTCACATTCCAAGTCGAAAAATTCGAATTTATTCAAGATCTGGCCTCACAAAAAATGCTGGGCTATCATCAGCTTTTTGAAGATCTGCTTACACGATCAGAAATTGAAAATGCTAAAGAAGAAGCGCAAATGCTTGGGGCAATATTTGATGGGATTGCCTTTCAGTATTTAGTTATTCATGGAGAATACCCTCTGAATCAAATGAAGGATTATTTAATAAAAAAATATTGCAGTAATTAATCAAAATATCATGAAAAAACTCTCAATTCTACTTTTAATTCTGGCAATATTCATAATGAATACTCAAGGACAGGATGCAAAGGAAATTGTAAAAAAGGCAGATGAAAAAATGCAAGGCCTTAGCAATTATGCTGTGATGACTATTAAGATTATTCGCCCTACCTGGCAACGTGAAATGAAGATGAGATCGTGGTCATTAGGGACTGAGTATTCTATGATTATTATCGATGAGCCAAAAAAGGATAAAGGGATGGTTTTTTTAAAGAGAAAGAAGGAAATCTGGAACTGGATCCCAAGTATTGATAAATCAATAAAACTTCCACCTTCCATGATGATGCAAAATTGGATGGGTACCGATTTTACCAATGATGATCTGGTAAAACAATCTTCTATTGTGGTTGATTATACCCATAGCTTAATAGGGGATTCTACTATTCAGGATCTGGACTGTTATAAAATTGAGTTGATACCAAATGATAATGCGCCTGTAGTATGGGGTAGGATCGTCATTTTCATTGATAAAAATGAATTCATGCAAATGCGGACTGAATTTTACGATGAAGATAACTACTTAATAAATTTGATGAATTTCTATGATGTTAAGGAAATGGGAGGAAGAGTTATCCCTACTACTATGGAAATGATCCCGGTTGATAGCCCTGATAAAAAAACATTAATGATCTACGAATCCATTGAATTCGATATTGATATTTCTGAGGATTATTTTACTACACAGAAGATGAAAAGAGTAAGATAATGGAATTTTGAGTTTTAAATTTTAAATGATGAATCCAAAAAATTATTAAAAACGAAGTAGAATGATTGAAAATTTAGCATTTACAA
>JAUVAY010000070.1 GCA_030591505.1 Flavobacteriales bacterium
AGTTCAAGTTGGTGTAAAGAGCAACTTGTATGATGGATTATGAACCGCTCAGTACGAGACCCGTACGCTGAGTGGTGTGAGAGGCGCACTCCGTTCCTATTTAGGAGCGGAGCCGTCTACTCGATTGTAAACTGGCTTTTCTCTAATATGAACAACATATTCATTGAGAAAGAACTCTAGATATTTTACCATTGTTTTTTTTCTATTACTCCTAATTTTGTTGACAAAAGAAGTGTGGTTTCCTTTCACAGAATGATAATAATATCCTGAATTTTGATTAAGGTCATTCCAAAAAATAGCTACATTGTTTAATTTTGAAAACTCTTTTTGGGTAAATACCATTATTAATTATTGTCATAATTAAGAGTGCCGTTTCTTCTAAAATATACGTGTTTTTACGGATGTGTTATTTGTTATTTATGATCTAATTTCGGTAGCTTAAATAAACTTTTAATAAACCTTTTTATCATGAAAGTATTTAAATTATTAATTGCATTTTTATTAATTACAAATTTCAGTTATAGTCAATGGGGGCAAAATAACTATGAAAATTCAGAAATCATTTGGTTAACTCCAAGAAGTAGTAATGGATATCTTGCTTGGGATGTTAATTATCCAGAAGCAAAATATTGGAAAGTTTCTGTCGAAAAAAACAACTTCAGTAATGGTGTATTTATAGGTTCTAATATAGAATGGAGAAATGAAGTTTGGAATCAGAATTACCTTATAATTCCTCAACAGTTTTATAAAAACTAAAACTTAGACATAGCTTACAAAATCATCTTAGAGGGTTATGATGGTAGTGGAATTGAAATTGTAAGTACAAAAATGAATCTTGATGGACATATTTCTGATCCTTTTCTTGCTGATGACTCTTCTCCAGCAATAAGAGAAAAGTTTTGGATTTGTGCTGGTCCATGGTTTGCATGGAAGATACAAAGATATTTATTACCTACGGGTGTTACTTTTAGATTAGAGTATGCACATACTACAACACCATTGGGAGATGAAGTGATTTTTTATGAATATATAAAACAATCATATTTCTCTCAACAAATATCCGCTCAATATACAGAAGATGGTTTTTGGGCAGATTGGTACGGTGTTTATGATGCAGCTCTTATGATTCCAAATTCTCCAAATAGTCCTTTTGAGACTGTTCCAAATGATGAATCTTATTCTAATTATCAAGGATACCCTATATTGGATGATGAGTTTGTATATAGAGTTAAAAAAAGTATGGGTTATTGGGATACATATGGATACGATACTCTATTGATGCAAGGAGATTTAGTTGGAACTGGAACATATGGTGATGCGAACACGAATGATGCTGCAGATTTAAATTATATGGTAACTTGGTTTAATGAGAACAGTAATATTCAATTGTTTTCTGAAGACTTTTATAATGAGGATTTATATTGTCAGTCTTATTTTGATCCAATTGAAAATTTAGATGGAATGGGATGTGATCCTCCAGCAATTGATGTTGATTACAATGATGATGGAGTGTGGAACGGATTAGACTGGCTATATTATTATGTTAATGAATGTGATGATGGAGGTTTCACAAACCCAATTCCTAATCCATGGGAAGAGTTGTCAATGATTGCAGTTAAGAACATAAGTGACCCGTCCATTTCAAGGTCAATGGTTTCCCATAATGATATATTTGATGATAACGGGAATTTTATCCCTCCAAATTTCCCAGTTAATATTGGCCTTAATAAAGTGGATATCATATTTAAAGGAGGAATAAACAGGAGCTTTGTATTTGAAGCAACTGAACCAATTATCAATAATTGGGCTTTGTCCAATTTATTAGATGTTTCTATATTTCCTGTTCCTATACAAAATAATTCCTTCACTATAAATTTAGTAGCTAATGCAAATATGGAAGTGACATACGAATTGTTTGATTTTAATGGTAATTATAATATATAACAATAGATATACACTCCGTCAAGGACATGATGAAAACCATATTATTAATATAACAAATCAAATTTTAGATGGGGTTTTAATCAATAAGTTTACGGTACAAGATGGTTCATTTAAATCTATTACTACTACAACAGGTCAATAGATTATATTATTATTTTAGCTCTAAACTCTAAACTCTAAACATGAAATTATTTGGATTCATTTTTATTTTTACGCTTTTTAGTACTGTAGCAGTTGCTCAAACAGACCAAGAACTTAGTTTTGCAACATATTTTGGTGGCGAAAATCTAGAAGCCTCGTATGATTTAGCACGAGCAAGTAACGGAAACATATATATTGTTGGAAGTACTTTCTCTAACTCTAATATTGCTAGCGCTGGTTCACATCAAACTGAATTAAATGGCATTACTGATGGTTTTATTTTAGCATTAGATAGCAATTATAACATATTATGGAGTACTTATTTTGGAGGAGAAGATTCAGATGTGATATATGGGGTTACATCTCTGTCTGACAATAGTTTAATTGTTACAGGTTTAACACAATCTCTTACTGGAATTTCTACTTCAGGGGTACTACAAGAGGATTTTGGTGGAAACTGGGATATGTTTGTATCTCGTTTTAATGAAGATGGAGAACTTATATGGTCTACGTACTATGGTGGAGATCTAGGGGATATAGGATGGTCCGTTATTTCAAATGAAAGTGATGATATTTATATTGGTGGAGAATCATTCTCACAAGGATTAGGTACCACAGGGGTATTTCAGGATAGTTTGCTTGGAGATTCAAGAGATGGATTATTAGTTAAGCTAAATTCTGATGGTGAATTACAATGGTGTACCTATTATGGTGGAATTGGGGGAGATAATATTATAGATTTAGCTCTAA
The DNA here is from genome assembly GCA_030591505.1 of Flavobacteriales bacterium. GTDB lineage: Bacteria > Bacteroidota > Bacteroidia > Flavobacteriales_D > JAHECK01 > JAHECK01. The sequence continues at coordinate 2,836 of JAUVAY010000070.1, forward strand.
ATAGTGATGCAGAAATTTGCATTTTTGGAGGGACTTCTTCAATAGAGAATATTTCAACTATAGGAACTTATCAAGAGGAGTTAGCTAACGCAACATCAGGTAATGATGACGCTTTTATTGCGAAAATTGATGATACAGGGAACAGAGTGTGGGGAACATATTATGGAGGTGAAGCATTTGATTTTGCTTATTCGATAAAAGTTGATATAGAAAATAATATCATTGTTTCTGGATCTACAAGCTCAGATTCAATTATTGTTAGTATAGGTGCCCATAAAGTAGAAAATCAATTAGGTGACGCAAATTTAGCTAGTTTTTCAAATAGTGGAAATATGAATTGGGGCACTTATTTTGGTGGCGAGAGTTATGAAATAGGTGAAGCTGTTATTGATATTGTAGGTACAGATGTGTACATGGTTGGTCAAACTGTCTCGGATAGTAACATTTCATTTGGGGCTCCATATAAACCCTATAATTCAGTGCCAAATGTATCTGATTTTTACTTGTTCCCTGATATGTATATTGTAAAGTTTAATTCTAATGGGGTTCAACAATGGGGTACATATTATGGAGATGTGGAAAAGGATAATGTCAGGAATGTCATTATGTTAAATGAGCATTCATTGGCTCTTGTTGGATTTACAGAATCTACATTAAACATGGTGAGTGATGATGCATTCCAATCAGAAATTTCAGGAGATAATTCTACATTATTTGCAGTTTTTGATGTTGACATTGAAGTTGGAATCAATGAGCATAAAAGATACAATGCAAATGTTTATCCTAATCCGGCAAGTAAAAATGTAACTGTATCTATAAAAGATCAAGTTAGTACGGAAGGTGAACTGGAAATACTTACTGTTGATGGCAGAAAAGTTTTAAGGCTAGATAATTACACTACTAACACACCTTTATCAATTGACTTTACTCCGGGATTATATATGGTGAGATTATTTGTAGATGAAAAGCAATATATATCTAAACTTATCATTGAGTAGAATTACAATTGGTTAAAAGTTTTTATGTTTAATTTTCATAAAGAAAAGCAATCACTTTAGGTTAGTCGTCGTTTTTTACAGCCAATACGATCATAGAAACAATGAAAAAAACTATAAAAACCCCTTTCTATAAAGCCAGCACCAAAAGCTTCGAATGCTGAATAATGAGATTGGATTCTGGCATTAAAAAACCCGATATTTGAACCATCTTGCTCCTATTGTTTCTGTTTTTCTATTGGAATATTTCCACTTTTTGAAGCAAGATTGACAGTTATTATTTCATTCTTAAAGTTTATGATCCTTTATCTAGTATCCACTGGGACGGAATATAATTTTATGATAGTGAACTTATTTTCTCATGATAATATAATTTTCTCATTTTTAAGCTTGTTTACAACAATTGGATATCAGTATTGATGATATACAACTTATATATTTTGCATTAAATATAATCAATTGTAACGTTAGATTCGAGCGTTATAGAAAGGCTTTTTTAAAGCTATAAACATTTGTTAATCATAATAATAGGATTTATATCACCCTAAGACTGTACTGGTGGGAAGCAATGTGTTTTTTAAGTAATTGAATATATATCGGTTGAATTACACGTGTAAGTAAGCGTTTATTATTCGTGTAATAAACCGCTAATTATACCTATAAAACGAACTTTTTAATAAATTCTCTTATTCCCTCTCTCAATAAAAAAGCCCGATTCAATAGAATCGAGCTTTTAATAATATTTAATCCTAAATTAGAGCTTCTAGCTTCGCGCTACCTACTCCATAAACGGATAACGATAATCTTTAGGAGAAACAAAGTTTTCCTTTATCAATCGTGGCGATACCCATCGCATTAAATTAAGCTTAGAACCAGCTTTATCATTGGTTCCTGAACCTCTCGCTCCACCAAAGGGTTGCTGGCCAACAACTGCACCCGTAGGCTTGTCGTTGATATAGAAGTTACCCGCACAGTTTTGCAGATAATGTGTCGCTTGTTCCGCAGCATAGCGATCAGTAGAAAATATTGCTCCCGTTAATGCATAAGGAGAAGTGCTGTTAACCAATTCTAAAGTTTCTTGCCATTTCTCATCATCGTAAACATAAAGCGTCATAATGGGACCGAAAAACTCTGTCTCCATGGTCCAGTTTTTAGGATCATTCGCTTTGATCAATGTAGGTTGAATAAAATATCCTTTCGAATCGTCGTATTCACCTCCTGCAACTATTTCAAGATCTTTATCTTCTCTCGCTTTATCGATAACACCGGAAAGCTTTGTAAAAGCCGATCGATCAATTACCGCACTTACGAAGTTGTGCATATCGTCAGGATCTCCCTGCTTAAACGAAGCCATGTCTTCAACTACAAATTTCTTAACATCTTCCCACTTACTTGCAGGAATATAAGCTCGAGAGGCAGCAGAGCACTTTTGACCCTGGAATTCGAAGGCACCTCTTGAAATGGCTACCGCAACCGCTTTAGCATCTGCAGACGGGTGCATGGCAATAAAATCTTTACCACCGGTTTCTCCAACAATTCTTGGGTAGGTCTTATACTTAGCAATATTTTCTCCAACCTTTTTATACATACCGTTAAATACACCGGTAGAACCTGTAAAGTGAACCCCTGCAAAATCAGGATGTTCGAAAACAGTATCAGAGATCATCGCTGAATCTCCCGTAACCATATTGATTACCCCTTTTGGTAATCCTGCTTCAAGGAATAGATCCATCAATACCTTAGCTGAATACATTTGCGTTCTGGATGGTTTCCAGATCACAACGTTGCCCATCAAGGCAGCAGAAGTAGGTAAGTTACCCGCTATAGATGTAAAATTGAATGGCGTTACTGCATATACAAATCCCTCTAATGGTCTGTACTCAACACGATTCCATTCGTTTGGTGCGTGATATAAAGGTTGCTCCTTATATATCTCTGTCATGTATAACACATTAAACTTAAAGAAGTCGATCAATTCACAAGCCGCATCAATTTCAGCCTGATGTACCGTTTTCGACTGACCAAGCATTGTAGCTGCATTCATTCTGGCGCGATAGGGACCGGCTAATAGATCAGCCATTTTTAGGAAAATTCCAGCACGAAATTCCCAACTCATATTTGCCCATTTTTTACGTGCTTCTAAGGCAGCTTCAATCGCATCCTCAACATGTTTTTTGTCAGCTTTGTTATATTGTCCCAACACGTGTTTTATATCGTGCGGTGGGTTCATATCTGCTTTGTTGTCAGTAAAGACTTCCTCTTCACCAATATAAAGTGGGACCTCTATTTTTTGTGCGTATAGCTCCTTATACATTGCTTGAACCTCAGCTCGCTCAGGACTTCCTGGAGCATAACTTTTTACGGGTTCATTTTCGGGATAAGGTGTATTAAAAAATCCTGTTGCCATAATAAATAGTTGTATTTAAAATTGAAAGCAAAAGTACAAATTTTAATGTGAGATTTGGTGCTTTTATCTACCTAACTGTACGGATACTAACACATTTTTATGTTGGTAGCTTGTTTAAAATTATACCTTTACAAAAATTAAATTCAGAATATGAAAAAGTGGTTATTTCTAGTCTTGATAGTCGGTTTATCTGCCTGTTCAAGCGAAAGTGAGTCAACTAGTAAAGAGGATGTCAAAAAGAAGAATAATTATAAAGTTAGTACTGATCCAGTAAATCACATTTACGCTTTAATAATTACTGAAAAGGGTGAAATAATTTGTGATCTTGCCTTTGAGCATGCGCCAATGACGGTAGGGAATTTTATCGCTTTAGCGGAAGGAACAATGGAAACACCTTATAATGTGAATAAAAGACCTTTTTACGATGACTTAATATTCCATAGAGTAATGAAGGATTTTATGATTCAAGGAGGAGACCCTTTAGGGACTGGGTCGGGAGGGCCAGGATATTCTTTTCCGGATGAGTTTTCTAGCCTTAGGCACGATAGACCAGGCACACTTTCAATGGCTAATTCAGGACCCAATACTAACGGATCCCAATTTTTTATCACCCATGTTCCAACACCATGGTTGGATGGCAAGCATTCTGTTTTTGGCTATGTGATTCAAGGTCAGGAAGTTGTTGATCAAATAGAAATGGGCGACAAGATCTTGCACATAGAAATAAAAAGGGATGGTCCGGTCGCTAATGATTTTGATCCTCTCGAAGCATTTGAAGTGAATCGTAATAAGTAGTCAGACAACTAGTGAATAATTGTTATGTGATGTTTGTCATTGGATAAACAATTGATATTTCTTATCTTAAGAAGGTATTAAATCACCTTATTATGCAAGTTAAAAAATATTCATCTGTTGATCTGGAGAATAGAAAGGGGATTTATTTTGCAATAGGTTTACTTTTTATTCTTGCATCTGTTTTTTGTCTTTTTGAACATAAGTTCTATGATTTGGAAGTTACTGATGTTCAAGCTCTTCATCTTGATCTTATTGAAGCTGAGGTCGTGCCGGTCTCGCAGAATATTCCACCGCCGCCGCCACCTCCACCTCAATCAAGCACTCAAATTCAAATTGTTTCGAATCAGGAGGAGATCGTAATTGAACTGGAGATCGAAGACATGGAAATTGATATTGATACGAAAATTGATATTGTCATTCCTATCATCGAGGATTTACCCGAGGAGGAAGTGGTTGAAGAAGAGATATTTACCATCGTTGAAAAAATGCCCGAATACCCTGGTGGTATCCAAGAGCTTTTTAAATATTTAGGAGAAACTATGGAATACCCTGATATGGCAAAAGATGCTAAAATAGAGGGGAAGGTGTATATTACTTTTGTTGTGGATAAGGATGGAAGTATTACGGGAGTGAAAGTGTTGAGAGGAATAGGAGGAGGGTGTGATGAGGAAGCGATCAGAGTTGTGCGAGATATGCCAAGATGGAACCCCGGAAAACAACGTGGTAAACCTGTGAGAGTGCAGTATAACCTCCCCATTAACTTTATTTTAAAGTAATATAACTTCAGTTTAACTAATTAAGAAGCTAATTGATCCAGGATATCTTTATTGATGATCTTATTTTGAATCGGCCTGAAGTGAGAGCGAAGTATACTCCAACGATCCGGATACTTATTAAGTAAGTGAATGATTTTTGACGAGTGCTTTTTTATCGCATCTGATATAGCAGCTGCGGTAATGGATGGATTCAAATGTATTCCTAAATTAGCGCCGGTTAAGGATAGTTTTTTCTTTATCACTTCCAGAGCAGCTTCTTCGTACCTGTCTAATAGAGAATGCGTTCGCTGATACCGAATAGAAATTTCTTGACTAATACTTTTCTTTTCTGCTTTATCTTCTGAGAATAATAAAGTAGGACCAATTACAATTTTCTTGGATGAAGTACTGTTAATGGCAATAATAAGTGCCCTTTTAACGACCTCTTCAATTTTTGCAAGATCATGATAATGAGTAGAGAGAAAAGTGATTGCCTCCTCATTCCAGCTTATGTCATAATCTCCATAAGGATCGGTTTTATTTGTAAACTTCTCTGCAATAGACCTGTAGATCAATAGTGTTTCTTTTTTTTGGGCGATCAATGCCGAAGCTAATTCTTCTTCAGTCTGCTTACTTTTCTTGCTAAAAGAACGTATGACTTCATAAATCGCGAAATCATTTTCTACCTGTTTTCTAATAACATCAAGGTTTCTTACATATACAGAAGCAAGTGATTGCTTTAACTCTGTACTCAGTTTTTTCGCCTTTCCGGAAACCCTAAACACATGCTCCTCATTCTTAAAGAAGATCAACAATAGATCATTAAGTCCGTCCCCACTACTAGGAAAGCGAATAAGTAAGGTGTGGTTTTCAAATTCTCTGTGAATTTTTAACTGATTTTCCTTCTCAGGACTTAAAAAAAGGTTTTTATCGAGCCATGAATAGCGTGGACGCTGCTTTCTGAAATCTTCAAGATTTGACTGAATAGTCTGTTTTAATTGTAGCTGATTAATCTTTTCATCTTCCGATTCAAGATCTATTTCATAGGAACTTAAACCAAGCGTCTCTTTATTATAGTAAAGCGCAGCAACGCGTGTAGCGCCAGGAAAGAGTTCCTTGCTGTTCCTTAAAAGGTGGAGTAGAAAATGATTTTTATATGAAAATTGCGCTAACAAAGGCCTTAACTTTAATTAAGCAAGGTACTTAATTAAATTAAGCAACAAAACTTAAATATTAAATTTTATTAAGTAAGTGATTGTTCTGGCTTGAAAAGGCGTAAGGGCTAGTAGTTCATGTCTTTCTTTTGTTCTAATTGCATTCAGGGGTGTTTGAGTCCCAGTGAAAAATTTACTATTAATCAAGAAAATTAAGCAAATGAAAGAAGATGTTTGGACTATTCGGAAAATGAGAGAAGAGCAAAAACTATCCACGACACGTAATACTTACAAGTTAAATGCAGATAAAGAGTACTCGCCAGAGGCTGTGGAGGTGATCTCTGCTAAACGAGCTTCTCTTTTTTCTAAGATAGGAGGGTTTTTTATGCTTTTCCTTGAAGAAGGGTAGGTGAGTTATGCAATTCCTTGATTAAATAAAGTCACTTTCTCCATGATGTTTTGGATGATCGTTCGCTTTTCGTCATTCTCCTTTTCCGGATCGTCCAAGTATTTTTTTAGTATAAGCAGTGATTCGAGTATTTTCTCTTCGATCAATTCTCCATTCGATTCCTCAATGACCGTTAAGCACTCTATGGCTTCATAAAAACTTCCTTCAATGGCTATTCTCACAAATGTATCTAAATGATCCATGCCGTCGATCTCTGCATTCCAAACTGAAGCAATCAATTCTTGTCGAAATGGATTGGCTTCCATCGTATCTAATTCATCCAAAATTATTGAATGAGCAGATGAAATCTTTAAGTTGAAAAGTATCTTTTGAACGTAGTCTCTAATTTCTGTTTCGCTGCGTTTAATACCCAATTTAATTAAAGGAATGATCATAGCTTCATTGCCTTCATTTTCTATTTTTTCGAGAGTCTTTAAAACCATTTTCAGATCATCATTTTCCAATCCTTTAATAAGGTCCTTTGTTCGCAAACTCAACTCTTTATTCTTACTCATAACACTATGACAAAATGGCAATATGATTATTTATAGTTCTAGTACTCAGATATATACAATTATTGATTAAAGTAATGAATTAATGTGTGTTTATCTATGTTCATTAGGTAGAGAAGCGTTATAATTTACTTGTAACAGCTTGATTTCTGTCCTCTAAATAGCGTTGATAATCTCCTATAAACGCACTTCTTTTATTCATGATCTCCTCGTAGTTTCCATTCACTCCAATGAGTAATTCACATACTTCCCTGATCGCATTTTCTCCCCCTTCATTAAAGGAAATATAGTCGGCCAGCTGATGAGATTTAACATGGTGATAAAACAATGGAGATGCATAGCGATTGATCATAATTCTCAGTCCGGCTTTTTCGGCTACGGGAAGATCCAACACATCATCAAAAACATACATGACTTCATCCGCTTTCAAATCAAATGATTTTAGTAGGTCATTAAAGGCTTCTGATTTATTGGCTTTCGCCATGTAGATCAAGTTAAAATGTTCTCTTTTTGCAAAATGCAAAGCAGATTCATTATTCTGACCTGTAATTATTCCGGTTTTCAGCTGCGTTTCATTGTTTCTGAGCCACGAACTGAACCGAAGCATGTTAACACCCATCGAATCAGCTTCAGTGAAGTGACTGGTCACTTCATGCCCTTTGACCCCTGTATTGAAGACGCCATCCCAATCAAATACAATGGCTTTGATCTTTTGCCATTTCTCTGTAAATAACGAAGAAGGGGAAATAAATTCCCCTCCAAGCTCTTCGAATAAACTAAATAGATCTGAATTCATCTCTCTTAGGTTATTATTATCTGTTTTTTTCCAATTCCTGGATATCAAGCATTCCTACAGCTTGTCCTTTATTCGTGATCAATAAAGTGTCTACTTGATGCTTGGTGAATAATGAATGGGCTTCATTCAATAATTCCTCACCTTCGATAGAAAATGGTTTATTATAATCAAACTCTCCCATTTTCATAGAAAGGATATCTCTGTTCTCAATTAATTTTCTTCTTAGGTCACCATCTGTGAATACACCTAATACATGCCCATCAAGGTCTTGAACTGTTACAGCCCCAAAGCCATATTCAGTCATTTTAACGATAGCATCGCTTAATTTCATGTCGGTATCAACAATCGGGTTTACAGCACCCATGATATCTTTAACCTTCATTGTCATCATACGTGTATGCTCAAAGAACTCATCTGTACCAACGGTTGTAAAGTTATTCTCCGTAAGGTTTTTCATGATTTTCCATGGAACAGTGATCGTATGAACACCTATATTAATTCCATTTCGGATGTGCTCAGCATTTCTAACTGAAGAAAACATGATCTTAGTATCGTAACCGTAATAGTTTACTGCATCTACACACGCTTCAACTAACTCAAGGGCGTCATGTCCTTGATCTTGTAAACGACCAACGAGAGGACAAACATAAGTTGCTCCTGCTTCCATTGCCATATAAGCCTGCTGTAAAGTATAAACAAGGTGTACATTCACCATCATACCTTTATTACGAAGCATTCTGCATGCTTTTACACCTTCAATTGATACCGGTATTTTAAATACTGTAGTTTTAATGTCAAGTCCCATGTCAAGCTGACGTTGCGCTTCTGCTAAAATTTCTTCAGCCGTTTCACCAAGCGCTTCAATTTGAAGAATAGGCACGATGTCTGCTAATTTTAAAATTAACGAATCCACATCTTCTACACCTTCGCGGTGCATAAATGTTGGGGTTGTTGTTAAACCGGCTAAAAAGCCCAGTTCAAAAGCTTCTTCAATTTCTTTGAGATTAGCTGAATCAAGATAAAGTTCCATATTATTTTCTGTATTTTACTTCTAAGTTATGTAATTCAATTAGGGGTAATAAAAATTCTTCTAGATCAGTTATGCAAAGCTGACTGGCAGCATCACATAAAGCATTCGCAGGATCAGGATGTGTTTCAATAAATACTCCATCTACTCCGGCAGCCACACCGGCTCTTGATATGGAAGGTAAAAACTCACGCGCTCCACCATTCGGGTCAGCACTTGGAATTCCATATTTACGAATAGAGTGAGTGATATCAAAAACAACAGGATAGCCTGTTTCATTCAAATGATAAAAACTACGAGGATCAACGATAAGATCGTTATATCCAAAAGTATATCCTCTTTCGGTAAGTATGATCTGATCATTGCCACTAGCAACAACTTTCATTGCTGGCTTGATCATATTTTCAGGGGCAAGGAATTGTCCATGCTTAATATTCACAACTTTTCCGGTCTTAGCAGATTCTACTAAAATAGAGGACTGCATGCATAAATATGCAGGAATCTGAATAACATCCACTACTTCTCCAGCAGGTGCTGCTTGATCAGGCGTATGAATATCCGTTAAAAGAGGGAATCCAAACTCATCTTTTACGCGTTGTAAGATCTTTAATCCTTCATCCAGGCCCGGACCTTGATAAAAGTCTAATGAACTTCTATTGTCCTTGGTAAAGGATGATTTATAAATGATAGGAATGTTGAGTTTTTCCTCAACTTTTTTAAGATGTTCTGCTGTTTTCATCATGATAGATTCACTCTCTATCACACAGGGTCCAGATATTAAAAACAATTCATCTGAACCACATTCAATATTACCAACCTTAACAATTTTCTTTTTATTCATTCCGCAAAATTAATATTACAAGCAGTGTTAATACATCAATCAGTGCTTTTTTTTTCAACGAGGCAAAAAACAATGCTTAGTATTAGTAAAAAAGTTTGATGCAAAAATAAACCAATTTAGCAAAACTGAATAGTGCCATTAAAAGGCTACTAACATAATTATTAACGAGCTTAGTTTTTAGTTGAGTCTTTGATTGAAACTATCTGACATTTCAATTTAAAAAAAAAGCTATTAAACCCATGTGTTTTCAAATATTTATTCAAAAATCATTCAATAAAATATTCATATTCAAGAAGGACGTTATTGCCATTTAAATAATGTCTATTTTCAAATTTTGGATAAGCGATAGAGTTATACTCGAATTCAGAATCATAAGACCAAACTTCCCCTAATTCATTGTTTGAATTATAATACCTGCTTTGATAAATATTCTTTACTACTTCAACTCTATAAATATCAGTTAAAAAGACTGATGTGTAAGGGGATGGCGAATCTTCATGTAGTGAAATTTCGATATTATAAAGATTGCCGTTTGCGTAGTAGTTGGTAAATATAGAACTGCAATTATCATCAGTATATTCTATAGTTCCGTAAGTTGATAATTCACCGTAAAAGTCATAAATCTCTCCACCAATTCTTCCACATTGATTTCCATCAAAAAAGATAAAATAGAAGTCTCTATAAGTCCCACCCGTATTCACATCAGCTTTAGATAAAGTGTCATTTACATAATAGAACTTCTGTGAGTACATAAATGCATTTTCGCTATCATAATAGTTAAGAATGGTGCTGTCACCAATATATTCATAGTCTATTCCACTGTCATATACTCCTTCTGAGTAATATTTAAACTCTTTTAACCTATAGTCATCATAATACTCATATTTTTTTTCAATAGCACCATCACGATAAACCCTATGTAATCTATTTGAAGGTATAGGCTCTGGTCCAGGAGGTGGCTGGTTAGGCTCATCTTTTTTGGTACAGGAAAAAAGTAAAAGTCCAATAATTAAGTAGAATAAATATTTCATACCATTAAAGATGTTTTGTTTTTAAAGAATCGTAAATAAAGTCATTTTTTCTAAGAGAATAAAGATGAAAATAGCCATAACAAAAATAGTCATTAATCAATAATAACTTAATTTTCTATTTCTTCTTAAATGGCTACGACACTATTTATTTATATTTTCGTTGTTCTAAAAATAAATGATGATAAGACTAAAAGAGACTGTCGATTTTCTAATGGAAAAAGAGATGATCGGTGAGGTTGGAATTATATTGGGAACCGGTTTAGGTGCCCTGATAGAAGAAGTGGAGATAGAAAAGGAAATTGTTTATGATGAGATCCCTCATTTTCCGATATCAACGGTTGAATCTCATCATGGTAAATTAATAAAGGGAAGAATAGGAGGGAAGACGGCTCTTATTATGCAAGGGCGATTTCATTATTATGAAGGCTACACGCTTGAGCAAATTACTTTCCCTGTTAGAGTGATGCATTTATTGGGAATTAAAAACCTATTGATCTCAAATGCAGCCGGCGCTGTGAATTTAAGCTATAAGAAAGGTGATCTTATGCTTCTCGATGACCATATCAATTTTTTACCCGGAAATCCACTCATCGGAAAAAATTACGATGAACTTGGTCCACGCTTCCCTGATATGAGTATGCCTTATGATGAAGGATTGAATAAACGTATGGAGACGGCGGCTAAAAAACTTGATATACCTTTACAGAAAGGGGTTTATCTTGTTCAAAGCGGACCAACACTCGAAACCCGTGCTGAATACAGAATGATGCGCAATATGGGAGCGGATGCTGTTGGTATGTCTACGGTACCAGAATGTATTGTTGCTAATCATATGGGGCTTCCTGTTGCAGCTATATCGGTAATAACCGATATTGGCGATCCGGATAATCTTAAACCGGTAAGTTTAGAGGAGATTCTTGTAGTTGCAAAAGAAGCAGAGAAAAAGATGACGCGCTTGTTTAAAGAGGTGATTGCTACTATTTAATCAACTTTAAGATTGATCGACTATTTAGCTCATTAATTTTATCAGAACTTTCATACAATGTGTCTAGCTCATTTTTGTAGCGCTCTGTGATCTTATACCTCACCATTTTTAGTGTCGAATTGATCATTTTATTTTCTTCAGAAAAAGGCTCAGGAGCAATATACATTTTACGAGGAGTCCATTTTTTAGGAAACTGTCCTTTATAAACTCCTTCCTGTTTATATTTATTCATATCCTTCTCTACAGCTTCAATAATATCCTCAGGCGATCTATTCTTTAACCTGTTTATCTTAAGTGGATCGATCGTTAATACTGCACTAGTAAATTTACTGTGATCGTTATAGATCATTGCTTGTCCAATCAACTCAGAACTATTTACAATGGCTTCCTCGATTCTTTCAGGAGAGTATTTTTCACCATCATCAGAGATCAATAAGGCTTTGTTTCTTCCTGTTACCACAAGAAAGTCATCCTCATCCAAGTATCCCAGGTCACCTGTCCAAAGCCATCCTTCACGAATACATTCATTAGTAGCTTCTTCATTTTTAAAATAACCCTTCATTACATTTTCACCGCGAATTACGATCTCTCCTATCTCTGTAGCTTTGGCCTCGGTGCTATCGTCCTTTATTATTTTACATTCAACATTAGGCATTACCCTTCCGGA
>JAUVAY010000151.1 GCA_030591505.1 Flavobacteriales bacterium
ATCGAGAACAATGGATCTGGTGATGATTTTATTGTTAATTGGGCAGTAAGTGAAAACATAAATTGGAATGAATTTACCCTTGAACAAAAAGTTGATGATGGGGCATGGAGCGAAGTTGCAAATGGAATTACTTCAACAAATTATACGATTACTAATCCAAGTAGCGATGTTTATCAGTTTAGAGTAAAGGTTATGATAGATGGCACTTATTATACTGATTCGTGGTCAGAAACAAAGGTATATGCAGTAACAGGAGGATATGATGGTTTTGCTAATTTTGGAGGAGTTCAGTACGCTTATGCCAGACAAACTCCTAATTATGACTTAGATTTTACTGGAGATTATACTTTTGAAACTTGGATTAGATTAGAAAACTCGAATAGTAATAATGATGTAATATTGGATCAACAAAACGTTTTTGGAATAGAGATCACTGAACTTACATCTATTGATTACTCTGTTAAGTTTAAATCTCACTCAACGGGTGCAACATTAAATTCGGGAACTTCTGGAGAAAAGTTAAATCTCAATGAGTGGACACATTTAGCAATAACGCATTCAGGTAATACAACAAAACTATTTATTGATGGTGAAATTCGACATGAAAATACAGGAAGCACTTTCAATTTAGCCAGCTCTAATGTTGCTTTGAATATAGGTGAAAGATATAATAGCGGTTATTCTGGTAGGATAAAAGCAGATTTAGATCAAATTAGAATCTCCTCAATAGCACGATACACTTCAAATTTCACAGTATTAAAAGAACAAATCTATAATGTTGATGCAAGTACCATCCTCTACCTAAGTTTCCAAAACGTGCATAACATACGCTTAAAAGATGAAGCACATAATTTAAGTTTTATTGTAAGAAATGAGTCGGGTTATGTGGAATGGAATTTTGAACCAACAGATGAAATATTATCCGATATAGAATTTGAATTGATAAAAGCCACATTAAATGTTTATCCAAATCCGGTGACAAACAATAATTTGCAAATTACATTTAGTAATGAAGTGAATATGGATAATATAGAAATCGATCTATATGATTTAAGTGGAAGAAAAATAAATATAGAAACCACTCAATCGGCTTTAAATGAATGGAATGTGTCTTTTGTAGACACTAGCCAAGGGCATTATTTATTAGTCGTTATAGGAGATGGCTTTATCGCAAGTAAGAAGATAATAATCAATTAACTTTGGTTTCGATTAATTACATTCAAATCGAAAAGAGTGAATTTTAAAGAAATAATTCAAGAAGTTTATCAGGAAATTGAAAAAATTGAAGATACAGGTGAGTTAGCGTCCTATATTCCTGAATTAGCTAATGTAGATCCAGAAAATTTTGGAGTTTGTCTATCAACACTAGATGATTCGAGTTTTGGTTCAGGGAATTGTGATGAAAAGTTCTCTATTCAAAGTATTGCGAAAGTACTTTCACTCTGTTTAGCCTATAATATCCTGGGCGAGAGTATTTGGGAAAGGGTAGGAGTAGAACCTACAGGAACAGCGTTTGATTCTATAGTTCAACTCGAAATCAATAAGGGCATTCCTAGAAATCCATTTATGAATGCTGGAGCTATAGTAGTCTCAGATATTCTAATTAGTAATTTAGAGAATCCAAAGGAAGATTTCCTAACCTTTGTTAGAAGTATATCTAAAAATTCCGAGCTAAATTATTCAGAAAAAATAGCCAACTCTGAAAAATCATTTGGATATAGAAATATCGCCTTATGCAATTTAATTAAGTCATATGGTAATATTCAAAATAATCCTTCTGATGTAGTGGATTTCTATTTTGATCTTTGCTCGCTAGAAATGAATTGTAAAGAGCTTTCAGAACTGTTTTTATATTTAGCGAATGATGGAATTAGCCCATTTAATAACATTCCCATTTTAACTAAGAGTCAATCAAAAAGAATAAATGCGCTAATGCAAACCTGTGGGTTTTATGATGAGTCTGGTGAGTTTGCTTTTAAAGTTGGCCTTCCAGGAAAGAGTGGTGTAGGTGGAGGAATTATAGCAGTACATCCAAATCGATATACTATTGCAGTTTGGGGTCCACGCTTGAATAAAAAAGGAAATTCATTTAAGGGAATGAACTTTCTTGAAAAGTTTACAACAAAGACTGAATCTTCAATTTTTTGAGATAGTAACAATCTTTGATTCTAAACCACGCAAGATCTTAAGAGATTTCCCCATATGCTTTTCAACTGATTTAATAGATATTTCTAAAATATTAGCTATCTCTTTGTATTTAAGATTTTCGAAACGATGCATTTTAAAAACCAAACGGCTTTTTGCAGGAATATTCATAAGAATACTTTCCGCAGTAATTTTACTTTCGGCCTTGATTATAGCTTTATCAGATGTTAGTTCTGATACAGGTTGGTGATGTTCAATCTCATCTAATGATAGAATTTGAATCTTATTCTTTCTCATATATGATATTGTCAGGTTTTTAGTACTTCGAAGTAAATATCCCTTTAAAGTAGTTTCTACTGTATGCTTTCCGCGATTTATCCAAATATTAGCGAAAACATCAGCAACAATTTCTTCGGCTGTTTGATGGTTTCCAACTATCATCAATGAAAACTCGCATAAATCAGAATAGTATTTATCAAATATAGTATTGAAAGCTAGTTCATTACCTAACCTTATTTGATCAAACAGGCGAATGTCTTCATTCTGAAAATTGTACATGACACAGCAAAATTAGTTAAATAAAGAATAACCATATGAATCAATAATCACATAAGAAAACATTACTAAATATTAATACTATGTTGTAGTCTTGATTGACATTTCTCACATTCAGCTACGTTTGAATCCTTTAATTTTGGATCTTAAAATAAAGGACATGAATACAAAAGATAAAGGTTTTAATACTAAATTGATCCATGCAGGGGATTTTGAGGACGAATTTGGTGCTGCAGTTACGCCAATCTATCAAACATCTACTTTTTCATTTAAAAATGCACAACACGGAGCAGATCTGTTTGCAGGTAAGGAGAAGGGATATATATATTCTCGAATTTCAAATCCAACCATTCAGGTTTTAGAAGATAAACTAGCATCGCTGGAGAATGGCTTTGGTGGAATAGCATTGTCATCTGGTATGGCAGCTGTAACAACAGCTTATACAGCTCTTTTAAAACAAGGCGACCACATGATCAGCACAGGTGCGGTTTATGGACCAAGTCGTGGAGTGATGGAAAGCATCTTTAATGACTTTGGTATTGAGTCAAGCTATGTTGATACTTCAAATTTGGATAATATCCGCAAAGCCATAAAGCCAAATACGAAAATGCTTTATATAGAAACGCCGGCTAATCCAACGATTCAATTGACAGATATAAAACGTGCCAGCGAGATCGCACACGAACATAATATCATCGTTGTTGTAGATAATACTTTTAGTAGTCCATACCTACAGATGCCACTTGACCTAGGAGCTGACATCGTTTTGCATTCGTTGACCAAGTTTATTAATGGCCATGCAGATATTGTTGGAGGAGCATTAATTGTTAAAGAAGAAGCCCTTTATAAAAAAGTAAGAAAAACCATGGTAATGATGGGAGGGAACATGGATCCTCATCAGGCTTATATGGTTATAAGAGGAGTGAAGACACTCTCATTGAGAATTGATAAAGCACAGGCAAGCGCGATGAAAGTGGCTGAGTTTCTGGAAAATCATCCAAAAATTGCCTGGATTAAATACCCTGGATTAAAAAGCTTTGCACAATACGATCTAGCCAAAGAACAAATGAGCGGATTTGGCTCGATGATCTCTTTTGGAGTTAAAGGAGGACACGATGCCGGAGTTACCATGATGAATAATGTTAAACTAGCATTATTAGCTGTTTCCTTGGGTGGTGTAGAAACCCTGATCCAGCATCCTGCTTCTATGACACATGCTGGCTTATCAGCAGAAGCAAGAGAAGCTGCCGGTATAAGTGATGAATTGGTTCGTTTTTCTGTAGGAATTGAAGACGTAGAAGATATTATTGCTGATTTGAATGATGCATTGGAAGAGATAAAAGTGGATTTGATTGAAGAGGTAGCATTGAACTAAGAATCATATCATTATAAGTAATAAAGCTCAACCATAATTTGATGTTTGGGCTTTTATTGATAGTTCTCGCCAAGACGCAATTAAAACGAGCAAGTAAAGGGCGCAATACCTGTCATAACAGGTATTTCAATAATCAAGAAATATTTACTTCTGCCGTAGGCAGATTAGCGTCTTCCATTCTTCTAAAAACCTCTGCGGCTCTGCGCCTTTGCGAGAGTTTTTTTTTTTGCAGACAGAAAACTGAAGATGGAAACCTGCATGTCTCCCTGAGCTAGTCGAAGGGTGGATTGCAGGGAGTAAAGGAATAGGAAGAATAGGAGGAATAGGAGGAATTGGAAGAATAGGAGGAATAGGAGGAATTGGAAGAATAGGAGGAATAGAAGGAATAGGAGGAATGGGAGGAATTGGAAGAATAGGAGGAATAGAAGGAATAGGAGGAATTGGAAGAATAGGAAGAATAGGAGGATTAGGAGGATTAGGAGGAATAAAAGCTCAGCGAATATCTGCGTACTCCGCGGTTAATTTAAGCACGTTGCGGTTAATTAAATCACGATACGCTTAATTAAAACTTCCTCCACGCATTCTTCTTCGCCTTTTCTTTCTCATTTTCTGCTACTTGCATTATTACGAGACTTTTCGTTTTAGCATGGAGCTTTTCATTAAAGTCATCACAGCAAAAATTGCTTAATTCAATCTCTTTATTATTAATTCTAACAGAGGCTTTTTTATCATGAACGGAGCATCTTCTCGACTTCATCTTTCTTGCAATACTCTTTAATTGTAAAATTCCGATATTCATAAAGCTGCTGTTTTATTTCTTAATTGAGTGATTATTATAAGGGTTGTTTTAATTGCTAAGTTAGTTCATGGTTATTAAAGGAAAAAGCCAATTATCAAGATATAGTCATCGCTTCAGCAACTAATAACTCAACTTTGTCTTCTAAGGCTTTATTTATAAAGGCACTAATGTCGTCGTTCATAGCTAGCCCATCCTTTAGTAGAACCCCTAAACTGATCATTGTTACAATGCGCGTGCCTGCTTTTTTCACGGCAGTTCCAAAATAGGGGAGTAGCTCTTCGTACGAAATGTTTTTTGACAATTCTTGAATTTGAACTTTTACTTCTTCTTGTTTTTCTTCAGAGAATTTCGTGTACTTTTTCCCAAATTGCATGATTTGATTAATAGCTGGAACGCTTTGTTTGGGTTTTTGCTGTATTGGTTTTTGCTCAGGTGATTTCTTCGCCCATGAGTCTTTTAATCCAACCGTTTTATTGAAAACCAGTTTTTCTGAAGTGCTATCATCATCCACATGGAAGTAACCCAAGCGCTGAAACTGAAAACTACTTCCTGCTTTTACATTCGCCAAACTAGGCTCTAGATATACTTCTGAAATATCAAGAGAATGGGAATTAATAAACTCCATAAAACCTTTTTCTTTATGCTTATCCGGGGCCTCATCCGTAAATAATCTGTCGTATATTCTTACTTCGGCTTTAACAGCATGTTTTATCGAAACCCAATGCAGCGTTCCTTTTACTTTTCGCAAACTTGCTTCGCTTCCTGAGCCGCTTAAACTATCAGCATCATAGGAACAATGGATTTCTCTTATGTTTCCGTCTGCATCTTTTATTAGCGATTCTGCTTTTATGATATAGGCATTTTTTAATCTAACTTCTTTTCCTAAAGTCAATCTAAAATACTTGCTACTTGCCTCTTCTTTAAAGTCTTCTTTTTCGATATACAATTCTCTTGAAAAGGGAACTTCTCTAAATCCGGCACTATCATCTTCAGGATTATTTTCTGCTTGTAGCCATTCTTCTTTATCTTTAGGATAATTAGTTATAACGATCTTAACAGGATTTAAAACCCCCATCACTCTATGAACCGTTTTATTAAGATCCTCTCGAATACAAAATTCCAATAAAGAAACCTCTATAATATTTTCCCTTTTTGATACCCCAACAGCGTGTATAAATTTCTTAATTGCATCGGGTGTATACCCTCGTCGGCGCAATCCGGAAATGGTTGGCATTCTTGGGTCATCCCATCCAGATACGATATTATTTTCTACCAACTGAAGCAATTTCCGCTTGCTCATAATCGTATAACTCAGGTTCAGTCTGGCAAATTCTCGTTGTTTGGGTAGACTTGGTAGCTTGGCCGCACTATAAGTAAAAACTTCATCTCTAAACCAATTATATAGCTCTCTGTGAGGTTTAAATTCTAAGGAGCACAAGGAGTGTGAAATTTGTTCAATATAGTCGCTCTCACCATGTGTCCA
>JAUVAY010000178.1 GCA_030591505.1 Flavobacteriales bacterium
CTAATCAACCGGGATATCTTATTGCTGCCTCCAATCTAAATAGTTATTTTATTAGTCTCGATACAGGAATTACTTGGGTACAAAGTCAACAATTGTCTGATCTTGGAGTATGGGGTGATCCGGTTTTGGTTGTTGATAGCGAAAGTAATTTCTATTACTTCCATTTGTCTAATCCTTTTGAAGTATATCCTGATGGAGATTGGATCGATCGAATTGTTTGTCAAAAGTCGATCAATAATGGAGACTCTTGGTCTAATGGAAGCTTTATGGGACTCAATGGAGATAAGGATCAGGATAAGGAATGGGCCATCGTAGACCTAACGAATGATAATATATATGTTACATGGACGCAATTCGATTCTTATGGGAGTACCAATCCATTAGACTCTACCCTTATTTTATTTTCTAAATCTGTTGATGCTGGGATAACGTGGAGTGAACCGCTTCGCTTAAATAAAGTTGCTGGAAATTGTATTGATAGTGATGATACTGTTGAAGGTGCTGTTCCGGCGGTAGGCCCTGAAGGAGAGATATATGTAGCTTGGGCTGGCCCTGAAGGTTTGGTGTTTGATCGTTCAGATGACCAGGGTGAGACGTGGTTGGATGAGGATATTTTTATCGATTCTATACCCGGAGGATGGGATTATAGTATTCCGGGGATTTATCGAAGTAATGGCTTACCGGTAACGGTATGTGATTTGAGTGGAGGAGATAATAATGGGACTATTTATGTTAATTGGACCGACCAACGAAACGGAACTGATGATACGGATGTTTGGCTGGCTAAATCGACCGATGGAGGGGATACCTGGTCAGAAGCGATACGAGTAAATGATGATTTAGAAGGAAGTCACCAATTTTTAACGTGGATGGCTGTAGATCAAATTACCGGTTATCTCTACTTTGTTTTTTATGACAGAAGAGATCATAGCGATAACTATACAGACGTGTACATGGCACGATCGACAGATGGAGGTGTAAGCTTCGATAATTTCATTGTAAGTGAAGAGCCTTTTCTTCCTTCTCCAGGTGTTTTCTTTGGAGATTATAATAATGTTGCAGCGCATAATGGAGTAGTAAGGCCAATATGGACACGCCTGCATAGTGGAGACCTTTCCTTATGGACCGCCTTGGTTAATTTTACTGTTTTTACGGATGTAGAGGAACAAGATGATGCGATAAGTATGCTTCAAAATTATCCAAATCCTGCAAGGGATGAGGTGTATATTTCTTTTAAATTAAGAAAGAAAGAATTGGTTAGTTTGAAGATCTATAATCCACAAGGGCAACTTATTGCTACTCCTTTTGAAAATAATATCTACGATTATGGTAAGCATGTGATTCAATTACCTCTGAATAAATATCAGCTGAAACAAGGGGTTTATTTTTACAGTCTAACTATAGGTAAACAAGTAAAAACGAAAAAACTTATTGTTGAATAAGGTCTGGATAATCTGAAATGATCCCATCAATACCTAAACTTTTATAAGCCTCTATTTTTTTAGGATCATTGAGGGTCCAAACATTTACCTTTTTCCCCATCCCCTGAAGTCTTCCAATAATTTCACGATTAGCAAAATATTCATTGATGCTATATTCTTCTATGTATGGATAGTCATTAGGGTCAAAATTTTCAAAACTTAGATCATAATAGATAGGCGTAAATCGGAATTGAACAATAAACAATTTATGCAATCGTAAAGAAGGTAATTTATGATGCATTCGAACAAGGACCTTTGTGTTAAAAGAATGAACGATACACCAATCAAGGGCTTCATATTTTTGTATCAATTCAATTACATGCTCTTCAATTCTTGGGTAATGATCATTGCCATTTTTAAATTCGATCAATAGGTCGCATTTCCCATTTACTAACTGGAAAACCTCTTCGAGACTTGGAATTTTTTCACGATTGAATTTTTGATCAAAATAACTTCCAGCATCAAGCTGACGAATTTCATTATAATTCATTTCAGCGATGATCCCTTCTCCATTTGTAGTCCTGTTTACGCTTTCATCGTGTAATACAACCACCACCGAGTCCTTGCTCTGATGTATATCGATTTCGATTCGATCCACACCAAGGTCGAGTGCTTTTTGAATGGAAGCGAGAGTGTTTTCTGGTGCATAACCTGCGGCTCCTCGATGGCCCGTAATCGTAATTTTGTTATCGCTTGTATTAGTCGAATTAGAAAAGAGGGCAGGTGACAAATGTAGCCAGCTATAATAAATGAGCAGAACAAGGATGTAAAGGATATAGCGCCAGCGTTTTTGCATAGACTAAAAGTAGATTAATTTTTAACCCTTCTAGGGTTTAGATTTTAATACCTCATTTTTGAAACATCCTTCTCCCATTTTTCAAAAGCTTTGATCGCTTCATTTTGTAGCAATTGTTCACTTTTTAATTTTCTTTTTTCATAAGGGAGATCGAGTTCTTCGTAAATAAACTGATCATCAAAATTGATCGAAGCGGCATCTACTTTAGTATTACCAAAGTATAATTTATCAAGTCTGGCCCAATAAATAGCACCTAAACACATTGGACAAGGCTCACAGGAGGAATAGATCACACAGCCACTTAGGTCGAAGTTATTAAGCTTCTTTGCCGCTAAACGTATAACATTTACTTCTGCATGTCCGGTTGGATCGTTCTCAATAGTTACAGAGTTTGCCGCTTCAGCAACAATTTTACCATCTTTTACTATAACAGCTCCAAATGGTCCACCACCTCGATCTATATTCTTTACAGATAGTTGAATCGCTCGTTGCATAAAATACTTATGATCGTTCATTAGAATAACTTTTTAATTAAAGGGCTGGATAAACTTGGTTTTTCAAGTTGATCAGGGCTATAGAGCCAGGAGTAGACAACGATTGCAGATAATACACCAATAATAGATCCCATAAAAACATCTTCCAGAAAATGCTGAGAGAGGTAAATTCTTGAGATCCCGATTCCAATGGCCATCAAAAACATAATATTATCTACTCTTCTATTTTGATAGATCATCGCTATCGACAAATACAAAGCAAAGGATGCAGATGTATGTCCGGAAGGAAGACTATTTAGAGAATTCAAATCAACACCCTCTACATAATGTAAAACAGTAGGATAAACTTCTGTAAAGTACTTGTTGGGTCGTGGGGTTTCACCAAAAATCCAATGTTTCATCCCCTGGGAGATCAGACCATTTAAAATACCAGTCAGCCAAATTAATAAACCCGCTCTTTTACTGTTAAATAGCAGAAATGCCAAGCCAATTATCGCAACTGTAATTCCATCTCCGAAATGGGTGAGGTACTTAAAAAAATTATCTGAAAAAATGTTATGAAACTGATTAAAGTAGATATGTATGCTCGATTTTGAATAGACGACCATCACATAACCTGAAATCAATAAGAAGACAAAATACAATACGAAAAAGGCTCTATGTTGTTTAAAAATTTGCATTGCGTTAATCTTGATAATAAATTCGTTTTACCCTTCTCGATATATGCGTTAAGGCTTCATAAGGTATCGTGTTCATATCCTTTGCAAACTCCTCAACAGGAAGTTCCTTCCCAAAGATAATTACCTCATCTCCTTCTTCACATTCACATTCCGAGATGTCTATCATCGACATGTCCATGCATATATTGCTAATAAAAGGAGCATAGTTACCATTGATATAAACCTTGCCAGCACCATTTCCAAGCGTTCTCATCAATCCATCAGCATAGCCTATTGGAATGGTGGCAATGCGGGTTTCTTTTTCCGCTTTAAATGCCCTGCTGTATCCAACAGAATCTCCCTTTTTAATCTTTTTTATTTGAGATATAATCGTTTTTAACCTGCCTGCCTGCACCAAATTTCGACGGCTTTCTTCTGAAAAGCCTAAGCCATATAAGCCCAGACCCAAGCGAACCATATCGAATTGATATTGAGGAAAGCGTTCAATTCCCGATGTATTTAAAATATGTCTTATTACAGGGTATTTACAATGTGCGATGACCTTTTGAGAAGCCCTTTCGAAGTGCATGATCTGCTCTCGGGTAAAATCATCATGTTCACTATCAGGCGATGCTGCTAAATGACTAAAAACCGACTGGACCTTTAATTTAGGGTGATCATCAAGGATACCTAGAATTTTCGGGATGTCATTTTCACTAAACCCAAGGCGATGCATGCCTGTTTCTATTTTTAAGTGCAAGCTATGAAGCTCTCCAAACTCAGGGTACTCTTCAATTGATTCAATGAAAGACTTCAGGGTTCTAAATGAATAGATCTCTGGTTCGATCTTGTATTTTAATAAAACACGATAACTAGAGATTTCAGGGTTCATCACCATAATAGGTAGATTGATTCCTGCTTTTCTTAATTCAACACCTTCATCCGGATAGGCGACCGATAAGTAATCAATCCGTTGATATTCCAATAAATTGGCAACCTCATAAATCCCACTACCATAACTAAAAGCTTTTACCATCACCATTAGCTTGGTCCCTGATTTTAATTTTGAACGGTAGTAGTTAAGATTATGAAGCATATCGTTAAGATTTACTTCAAAGATCGTTTCGTGAGTCTTTTGTTGAAGGACTGCAGTAATTCGTTCTAATCCAAATGGGCGAGCCCCTTTTATTAAAATACTTTCATTTCGAAAGCCAATACTGTCATCACTTAAAAAAGCTTCGGTAGACTCAAAGAAATTGGAATTTTGATGAAAAAAG
>JAUVAY010000016.1 GCA_030591505.1 Flavobacteriales bacterium
AAATATTATAATATTGAAGAAAATTCGGGGACCCGTAATTTATTTCTTTTAGTAAATGCTGATGGAAAAAAGACGGTTAAGCAAATTACAAATAGTGATAAAAGCGTTGGAAATGGATTATTGCTCCCCGGTGCTAAAGTGGGTTATTTACAATCCGGGCAATGGTATGTAATAGGAGTTGACGGAACTGAAGCGGTTAAAAAATCGAATGTTGAAGGGGGAATTTCTATCCTCAAATATTCAGCTGATCACAGTAAAGTTCTTTATACAAAGGATGTAAAGGTGATGAAGAGTATCAATGATGAGTATCCACAATATCCAAAGAGTAATGTGATGTCTTATGATAAGCTAATGTATACGCATTGGGACCATTTTGAAGATGATAAGTCGAGTCACATATTTTGGTCAGCAGTTAATGCTGATTACTCATTTGAAGAAGGAATCGATATAATGGAAGGAGAAGTATATGAAAGTCCTTTACAGCCATTTGGAGGTGGAGAAGAGATCAATTGGAGTACTGGAGGCTCAACTATTGCCTACACGTCTAAAAAAATGGATGGCGTAGAATATGCAAAAAGCACTAATTCTGAGATCTATCTTTATGATATAAATACAAAGGTTACAAGCAATTTTACAGAAGGAATGATGGGTTATGATATGGCTCCTTCTTATTCTCCTGATGGAAAATATATCGCTTGGCTGAGTATGGAGGAGGCAGGCAATGAAGCGGATAAAACTAATATTATAGTTCGAGAACTAAGCTCAGGAAAACAGCTTGTTCTAACAAAGAATTATCCAGAAACAGTGAGTTCCTTCGAGTTTAGTCAGGATAGTAAAACAGTTTACTTTATTAGCCCAGTACAAGCGACTTACCAATACATTGCTATCACTTTGCCTAAAAAAATAAAAGCCAGTGCAAAGGTATTTTACAAACCCTTAACTACAGGTGATCATAACTACAAATCGTTAAGTCAGCGAAAAAATTTACTTATTGGTACAAGGCAGGATATGAATCATGCTAGTGAAATTTATCAGCTTAACCTGAACGATGGAAGTCAGCAAAAGTTAAGCACTGTAAATGATAAAGTATATAGTGTTATTCAAAAGTCAAAAATTGAGAAACGCTGGGTTAAGACTACAGATGGTAAGGAAATGTTAACCTGGGTGATTTATCCACCTGATTTTGATCCGAATAAAAAATACCCTGCATTGTTGTATTGTCAGGGAGGACCTCAAAGTGCGGTTTCTCAGTTTTATTCATTTCGATGGAATTTTCAAGTGATGGCAGCCCAAGGCTATGTTGTAATTGCACCAAATCGCAGAGGCTTACCTTCTTTTGGAAAAGAGTGGAATGCAGAGATCAGTTTAGATTGGGGTGGACAGCCGATAAGAGATTATATTTCTGCTGTCGATTCAATAGTTCAAGAACCATTTATTGACAATGCTAGAGTAGGAGCTGTAGGAGCATCTTATGGAGGTTTTTCTGTTTTTTATTTAGCAGGAGTACATGAAGGGAGGTTTAATGCATTTATTTCTCATGATGGGGTCTTTGACTTTGAAAGCATGTATGGAACAACTGAAGAACTTTTCTTCGCAGATCATGAATTTGGAGGTGCGCCTTGGGATGAACCACAAGCGGAAAGTTACTCGAAATTTTCTCCAAGTGTTCATGCGAATAAGTGGGATACACCAATATTGATCATACATGGGTTAAAAGATTATCGTGTGCCTTTTGGTCAAAGTCAACAGGCTTTTCAAGTTGCACAGACAAAGGGGATACCAAGTAAATTATTGATCTTCCCTGAAGAAAACCATTGGGTTTTGTCTCCACAAAATAGTTTGATCTGGTACAATGAATTTTATACCTGGCTAGATCAGTGGCTTAAATAGGTAAGCTATCATGAGTTTCATTAGTGTTCTATTGATAAGATGCTACTTTATTTATTATTAAAAGCATAGGAAAGAAGCACGTAATTTGATCTAACTTTATTTTTAAGATTTGAATACCCTGAAATACCTGTAGCCATTTCAAATTGATAAAGGATAGACCAATTTGAAAAACTATACCCTAGTCCAACATTAAATCCCCATTGTAATTTTCTTGGTTCTTCTATTAAATATGTGCTATTATTAAAATCCAAATTATTTCTTTCTGTATTAATATTTAAACCAAAGATGGTTGAGAACCCTGTTTTAATAAAAGGAGTGTTCTTGGATTTTGCCAGATTAAAGTACATTCCATAATTAAGTGTTATTTGGCTATAATCAATAATATATTCATAGTTAGCAGGAATGGGACTAAGGTTTGAAGTCTCATCTGTTTCAGCCGAGAACGAATAAATGTTAAACCCAAGATCGGTATAGGTAGCGAGTCGATTGTTTAACTTTGGGAAAACATACTTCAAGCCAAAACTAGCAGAAAAGTTTGTAGAAGTTGAAAACTCTGCTTCTACTAAACTGTTCCAATGAGGCTCGGTAGACTGAAACGAAGAATTAGCAAAGTTTAATCCAGCATTTATATATGGGTATACTTTCCATTCTTCTTTTTTATAAGAATAAGTGCTTCCACTTGATGAAATACAAGCATTATATTCATTGATAAGTTTTGCGATTTTTGATTCTACAAAATCTATTTGAAAAGACTTATCACTAAGCGCAGAACATCCTGTTAATATTGTTTTTAATTGTAATTGGTATTTTTTTACTGCTACTATGTAGTTTTTCGTTACTGTAGGTTTTTGAATGGGATAGTGTTCATTGTGTTTGTATACTAAATATACCAATTCAACGATTTGCTTATTCCTTTCAATGAAAAAGTGATCTTTTCCGTCTTTTTCTTTTAGAAAATAAAGGTTTATATCACCATAAATCAGGCTTCTTAAATACAGTTCTTCATTCTTGTATATTTCTTCATCTGAGTTAGATAAATGATGCTGATTCCTTGTGTTTTGTAATACATTAACCACTTTTCTTTCAAAGATAAAATCTTTAATCCCAAAGCCTTTTAATTGATCTACAGAGTATGTTATAGTATCTCCATTCTCGATTAAGTGAGATGTAAATTTAATTGTTGAAGGATTAATTCGCCAGTTGGTATTTGTAAAAAAACCTTTTACTGTATCTCCAGAATTAAGAATTGTATATCCGGGGACAAGAGGTTTATCTTTTGCAAATAACACACTCGTACTCAGTAGAATGGCTGGAATGAGTAAAAATTTATTCAATGAATTATCGTTTTAAATATGGATTTATTTCTCCTTTGGACGAAAGATCTTCATCTCAGAACGATTTGTTTCTAAATGGGGTCCTCCGATGAGGTCAACACAATAAGGAACAGCTGGAAATACTACAGATAAACATTCTTCAATGGCCTTTGGTTTTCCAGGTAAGTTGATGATCAATGAGCTTTTACGTGTTCCTGCTGTTTGTCTGGATAGAATAGCAGTTGGTACGAATTTCAGGCTTTCTGCGCGCATTAATTCGCCAAAACCTGGCAGGAGTTTGTCGCAAACCATTTCGGTTGCTTCAGGTGTTACGTCTCTAACAGCTGGACCTGTCCCTCCTGTAGTTACGATCAAGGCACATTTTTCAACGTCAGCCATTCGTTTTAATTCCTCAGCAATTTGATCTGCTTCATCAGGAATAACGCGATAAACAGCTTCCCACTCAGAAGTGAGATACCTGTTTAAGAGTTCTACTACTTTTTTACCGGGGATATCTTCATAGATTCCTTTACTTGCCCGGTCACTGACATTGATTACTCCAATCTTTATTTCCATAATGCAAATATGGAGATTTCATTGGATACTTAAGTGAAAAAATCAGGAAGAAATTATTGAAGGTCGTCTTCTTTTTTTTGTAAAAACTGGACAATAAATATTGACCACCCGATGATCATGAGTGTACCTCCTAAAGGAGTGATCGGTCCAACTACTTTTTTTAATGAAAACAAAGAGGAATAATCAGCCCAGATCAATCCGTAGATAGAAAAGGAAAATAGAATACTCCCTATTAATATGAAAAGATAGAAGTAATTAAAACTTCGTTTTTTGAACTTATGATAATTCATTCCGAGGCTTAATATGGCAATACCCATATACATCTGATAGCGTACAGCGGTTTCGAGCGAACTTAAACTGTTAACGCTTAGAATTTCCTTTAATGCATGAGCGCCCATTGCGCCAACAGCTATTGAGATCACAATTAATAATGCACCTATTATTACTACACTTTTTTTCATAGTCATTACTTGATCATGTAAAAGTAAAAAAAAAGCGTCCCGATTGTTCGGGACGCTTTTGAAATAAATATTTTACTACTTCTTAGTTATTTTCCAATTTCGACATTTCTGCGTCGAAAGTTTCCTTAAACTTCTCGTAGTCATAATCGATCTTCAAACGTTCATCTTTAGATAAACCTTCGTTGATTTCAGTGGCGAGGTCGCTACCTGATAATTCAATAGCAAGGTATGTCTTGTATTTTCCCTCTGAAGTCTTTGTTTGTTTCTCACAAATAGTTTTAACACCATTCAGCTTTTGATTCACAATTTCACGAGTAAGTCCTTCAAAACGTTCTTCTACCTCTTCTTTATTGTTTAGCTCGCGAGAGTTCACATAATTATCGATCGTAGCTTTGATGGTTGTATTGATCGCTCCTGCCAATTCAGCTTTAGCATTATTCAGTGCTTTTTTCTTAGAAGTCATTTGATCAAGACTTTCTCCAATAGCATTCGCACGGAAATAATCTTTATTACTAAAGTATTCAGGTCCTGAACAATAAGTGTTTACAAGGACTTCACCATCTGGTGCTTTTGCTTCTTTTTTTCCTTTACAAGAATAAACACCTGCAGTCAGGACGATTCCAGTTAAAAGGAGGATGAGTGTACGAGATTTTTTCATTTTCTTATGTATTTGATTGTTAGATGCATTTATTTTCAGAAACCATGCCAAAGTCATTATTCATTGCAATGTTCCATAATTAGTTTCTGTATCCATGAGTATTTAACTTGCTTGAGTGCATTTTCAATAGCTTTATTATTTGCACTCATTCTATCTGTATGTACTCCCTTTACGGATGGCCAGATCTTTTGTTCTATTAAGGTGTTATTATTATCGTAAATATCCATTTGTATAGCACAGCTACTGGTATAAAAATCATTTACCTGCCCTATTGGCTTAACTTTAAAATCAACCTTTATATTTATCTCTGCATTCTCCGAATTCAGACTTACTTTGGCTTTGGCTTTTTCTACTATTTTATTAAGCGTTCCCTGTCCTTGAGTAGTATTTATGTAAACAGTTGGTTTTTTTATACCTACATTCAGACTAATAAACCCGTATTCTTTTTCATAAAACGCAGCAATGATAGGATCTTTGATCATGTCAGATGTTTTTATCCATGCATTTATCTGATCTGGAAGGTCTTCATAATATTCTGCATTTATATTATACATAATAAAACCATCATTATCCGCGATTAATTTTTGTGCAGCGTAAGAATTAAACTTCACACGGATGGGCATATTTGCTACTGGGATATTATTATGCTGCAGGGAGTAGGTTATAGTAGAACTAAAGCAATTTGACCATTCCAATTGAACGTTTTTATTTGAAAGGGATAATTTTAATTCGGATAGTTCATTGTTTATAAGTGATAAGATATAATTCCCTAGATAAAGAGCTTCATTATTTCTTTCAACCTCAAGCGGGTAATTCAGATAAGGTTTAATAGCATCAAGTGCTTGTAACAAGTATTCAAAGTTTAATTTATAATCATTTTCCTCATCGCTAAGATCAAGGTAGTGAATCGATTTACTTATCGCTTTGTTTTTTCTTTCTTGTTCAAGTCGTTTGTATTCACTTTTATTTAATCTATATAAGACCCAATATTCACTATCATTATGCCAGGATTCTACCGCTTCATAGTCTTGAATGTTATTTCTAACATCAATTTTTGTTGTGGCTTCGTAGTTTTCTATAAATGACTGGTTGGTCTCCTTTTGTCTTAATACCGATTGAGCATCAATGCTAACTTCGATCTCTGAAGCCATGTCTTCTAGCGCTTTATTCTTTGCAACCGACTGAAATTCTGTAGTATGCACTCTTAAATTAGCGTTTCCAAGCCCATAATAATAGGCCGAACTAATAGGCTTTTGCATAATCCAATCAGGACGAGGGTTTTCTGTAGCGAGTTCTTGTGTCTTTTTAGATGAACTACAAGAAAACAACAGTAAAACGAGCGATATGTATAGGCTTGTTCTATTTAACATAGTAATAGCTGAATTTTTCAACTTCCGATTTTATTTTCTTTGAAACATCAATAAAAGCATCATTGGATAAAGTCTCAACAGATTTTACTTTTTGTCTTCCTTTTAATAGTTGTCCCATGTTTTTTCTGGCACTATTTGAAGTTACGACCTTTCCATCTTTTGATGGATATAGTTTTTTACTATCCCCGTCATAAATATAATAGTGAACATTGTCATTAATTTCAGTTGTGAGAATTTTCGATGAGGCTAATTCACCTGTAGTTAAAGAGATCAATTTCATTTGTACAGATACAGAAACAACGTTCTGCTGCCAAAATTCGTAATAATGAACAAGTTTATAACGTGTTTCATAATAATCATCACCCTCTTCATTTTTCAACTTTATACGATAGGATTTATATCCTTCTTTTCTTTTTTTGCTGACCGTACCTGTTTTCTTCGACATATCAAGAAGAGTACCACCAAGAAGCCACTTTACGCCCAATAGGTTGCCGGCTTCTGCAGCAGTTGATTCATCCACTGCACCAGATAAATTTATGCGTTGTTCATCAAGTAATTGTTGGTAATTAGTCCGGTCAATCACTCTTAAGAAAGGATCCTTCGACTGATTAAGGGCATCCAAGGTGTAAGCTTCCGCCTTTTTTTGGACATTATTGTATGGAGTAGCATTATCAAATGAAATCATCCCAACGCTTACGAGTCCTTGTTCAAGCGCCATTTGTTGTAATTCCTTAGCATCTTTATAATTATCGTCAGTACTGAGCACTTCTAAAAAGGCATTATAAGAGCTTCTAAATTTATTTTCTTCTAGGCTTAATTTTCCTTTTATGTAGAAAGGCTCTACGTAGGCTATATCTTTCAGTTTTTCAGTATCCTTATAATTAGGTTCAAGCCGAGCGATCTCATTGAACATCTCTTCTGCAGATTCATAATTTTCCTCATCAAGAAAAGCGAGTCCCATATCATACAACTCGAGCAGATAAGTCTTTTTTAATTCATTATAATCTTGTGTGTATTGCGCTGGGATATTAATATTAACCTTAACTCCGGCCAGTTTCTCTTTGAATTTCTTCGCATCGTGATAGGCAGCTATTGCTTCCTTTTTATTTCCAGCCTGACTTTCATTGAAAAAGATTGAGACCTTATCGAGGAGAACCTGTCCACCACTTCTATATAGTGCTTCGCGAGCTTCAACGTATTCAGGTTTTTTAACAACAGCCTGATAATAATAGGATGCTGCTTCTTCATTCAATTTAGCAGCCTCCATTTTTGTTCCTTTTTTGTACAATGATTTTGGACTATTACATCCATTAAACAAGAAAAGAGAAAAGAAAAAAAGTAAGTAGAGCGATCTTTTCATAATGTATGATTATTCAGTTTTCAATTTTTATGACAATTTTTGTGCCGTATGTGATTTTTGAAAAAATTCTAGTGTAATTTAGCACGAAATTAAATTGATTAAATTGATTTAAACTTGTTTTTTTAACAACACATATTTAACAGTATTGGTGGTGGGATATCATTTCTAATATTGAATAAAAAGTAAATAAAAATGAAAACTATATTAGTAATTGGGGCGGGTAAGTCAAGTTCTACTCTTATAAAATACCTGATTGAGAATGCTGAAAAGGAAAATTGGAAAATTTTAATTGTTGATAGAGATAAAAAATTAATCACAGATAAGACAAAAAATCATTCTTCTACAGAAGCTTTTGAGCTTGATATGATGAATGAGGAGGCTCGAAAACCATTAATTGAGAAGAGTGATGTTGTAATTTCGATGCTTCCAGCACGTTTTCATATTCCAATAATAGAGGATTGTATTAAATATAAGAAGCATGTTATTACCCCTTCTTATGTTACATCTGAGATAAAAGCGTTTAATGACGAAGCGGAAAAAGCCGGTATTTTGATCATGAATGAATTGGGTCTTGATCCGGGAATTGATCACATGTCGGCTATGAGGATACTTGACCATGTTAAAAATTTAGGAGGAGAGATAAAGTATTTTGAATCTTTTACCGGAGGCCTAGTAGCGCCAGAAAGTGATAATAATCCCTGGAATTATAAATTTACATGGAACCCTAGAAATGTTGTATTAGCAGGACAAGGGAGTGCAGCTAAGTTTATTCAGCGGGGCAGATATAAATACATACCCTACAATCGTCTGTTTAGGCGTTCAGAGGTAATTGATATTGAAGGCTATGGTAAGTTTGAAGGCTATGCGAATCGTGATTCCTTAAAGTATAGAAAAATTTATGGCTTGGAGAACATTCCAACTATTTATAGAGGTACGCTAAGACGTGTTGGTTTTAGTAGGGCCTGGAATAACCTTGTGCAGATAGGTGCTACCGACGATTCATATGTAATGGAAGGGTCGGCATCGATGACGCACCGAGATTTTATTAACTCATTTTTAGCTTATAATCCTTACGATTCAGTTGAGTTGAAGTTTAGGTATTATATGAGGATAGATCAAGATGATGCTGTATGGGATAAATTAGTGTGGCTAGGATTATTTGAGAATACGCCAATTGGCCTAAATGAGGACGCATCACCTGCACAGATTCTTCAAGCGATAATGGAGAAGAAGATGAATCTTGAACCCGGCGACAAGGATATGATCGTTATGTATCATAAAATTGGTTTTAAAATATTGGATAAGCATAGAGAGATTAATTCTTGGGTAGTAGTTGAAGGTAAGGATCAGACCTACACAGCAATGAGTGATACGGTAGGGTTGCCTTTAGGTATTTTTACTAAGTATTTGTTAAGAGGAGATATAAAATGTAAAGGTGTTCGTTTACCAATCAGAAGGGAAGTTTATAAACCAGTACTTGACGAATTGGAAAGCTATGGAATTCGGTTTTCTGAAATAGAATTTGAAACAACGAAAGAAGAAGCAAGACTTCAATAATTAGTTGATTTCATTACCTTATTTCCATCACTTATTGTAATTGATATACAGAGCGTTATGCATGTTGAGCGATGTGATTTGAGAAAAAGCCTGTATTTTTTATAAAAGGTTTTTTAATTCGATTTAAAATCAGATATTTGCACGCTCAAAATTGAGGATATAAATTAAAATTAAATATAATGCCAACAAAAATCAGATTACAAAGATTTGGTAAGAAAGGAAAACCTTTTTACCATGTAGTGATTGCAGATTCGAGGGCTCCACGGGATGGAAAATATATCGAAAAGATTGGTATTTACAACCCGAACACCAACCCAGCTACTATTGAAGTCAATAGTGATAAAGCTTTAAGTTGGTTACAAACTGGAGCCGTTCCTACTGACACTGTACGTGCTTTATTGAAATACACTGGAGTAGTGTATAGAAACCACCTATTAAAGGGTGTAGCAAAAGGTGCTTTTAGTGAAGCGGATGCAGAAAAGAAATTTGAAGCTTGGAAAAGTCAGAAAGACGCCAAGGTTCAATCTAAAGTTGATGGACTTGCAGCAAGTGATGCAGCTGAAGCTAAGAAGATCTTAGCTGCAGAAATTGAGATTAAAGAAGCAAGAGCTAAAGAGATCGCTGCTTTACGTATTTCAGAAGCAGAAGCAGCACAAGTTGCAGAAGTTGAAGGTGCAGCAGAAGCCAAAGCAGAAATGACTGAGGAAGTAGCTCCAGAAGCTGAAGTAGTTGAAGCACCTGTAGCTGAAACCGCACCTGTTGTGGAAGAAGCTCCTAAAGCAGAAGTGAAAGCAGAAGAAGCTCCTAAAGCAGAAGTGAAAGCAGAAGAAGCTCCTAAAGCAGAAGTAAAAGCAGAAGAAGCTCCTAAAGCAGAAGTAAAAGCAGAAGAAGCTCCTAAAGCAGAGGCGAAAGCAGAAGAAGCTCCTAAAGCAGAAGAGAAAAAAGACTAAGTTCTCCTTCCATGGATAAAGAGCAGTGTTATTCGCTAGGAGTAGTTTCAAAAACTCAAGGCTATAAAGGCACACTCATCTTCCGACTGGAAGTAGATTTTCCTGAAGATTATTCAAAATTGGAATCAGTTTACATTGAAAAAAATCGTAAACTGATTCCTTTTTTTATTCAACAAATTGAGATACTTCCTAAAGGATTCGCTCGCGTTACTTTAGAGGATGTTGATACAGAAGAATACGCACGATCCTTGGTTAAAGGCAATTTATTTCTTCCTTTAGACCAATTACCGGAATTAGCTAAAGATCAATTTTATTTTCATGAGATCATCGGATTTAAAGTAGTTGATGCTGATGAAAGTGAAATTGGAAATATCATAGAGTATATTGACATTCCTGTAAACCCTCAGTTATTAGTCGATCATAAAGGGGATGAAGTAATTATACCTATTAGTGATAACTTTTATAGAGGAATAGATAAGAAAAAGAAGGAGATCTATGTTTCTCTTCCTCCCGGTTTGATCGAGGTTAACCTTGGGTAATATGTCCCGTCCTTTTCATTTTAAACAATTTAGTATTCGTCAAGATCATGCTGCTATGAAGGTTGGAACAGATGCTGTTCTGCTTGGAGCATGGGTAAGCCATTCTAAAGCAAAAAACATTCTTGATATTGGATGCGGTACGGGTCTTCTGACCTTAATGATGGCCCAACGATTCGAAAATTCATTTATAACAGGTATAGAAATTGATCCTGATGCGATGCTTGATGCAAAGTATAATATTGACAATTCTGAATGGGGAGATAGAATTCAGCTAATTAATGAAAGTATTTCGAATTATACTCTTGACTCTAAGGTTGATCTCATTATTACAAATCCACCTTTTTTTCCATATGACACCCTAGCACCTGACCAAAAAAGGGCTTTGGCTCGCAGTGGGAGTGGTTATTCATTCATTGATTGGCTAAGAATTTCGTCTAGTTTAGTAGAAGTGAATGGAAAAATAGCTTTCATTTTACCAATAGATTATTGGCAAAACATAGAAAAGGATGTAGTCGAATTAGGGTTTAGTATTTATAGAAGGTGCAATGTTAAGCCCACCCCTCAAAAAGATGTTCATCGTGTGATGATAGAACTACAGCAAGAGGAGTGTACTTCTACAATTATTGAAGAATTAACTATTGAAAATAATAAAAGACACGATTATACTTCTGACTATATAGCGCTAACGCACTCTTTTTATTTAAAGATGCTTTAAAATTTCGCACAAGGGATCACACGTCTTTTTCTACTGTGACGTTTATTGTTCCTATTGGCCCATTCATACACAATTGTAATCTCATGAGAACCTCCGGTATTAAGTCCAAGTTGTGAGATCGTAATGTCATAACTATATCCGATCTTAACTCCATTGATGTCGTAGCCAAAAAGTAAGGCAACGGCATCTCTTCCTATACCTGTAGTCTCACTATAAACGACAGGGAGTCCTCTATACCATACTCCAACCGTAAATTGGTTGTGTTCAAAATAGGCTCCTAGATCCAATTGATCGAATTTATTTTGCGATTTATAGTTAAGAGCGAAAAAGAGAAAATCACGATTAAGAGCTTTGCGATTCTTTAATTTTACTTTGTATCCTCCATGAAGTGAGAACGCCATTGGTAATGGACTTTTGTCATTTAAGAGGGACTGGTCTGGTTGATTAATATGAGAAAAAGTCATACCTACCCAATACGTAGGTGAATATAATAGTGCACCTGCACCGATGTCAAAAAATTGAGTTCGCTGCTGATCAATTGGAATAGCGGTTAAAGGATTACCTGTATTTAATTGGTCACCAAATGTTAGTCTATTCAAATCAATTCCTCGCTGAAAGTAGCCTAACTCAACTGCAGGACGAAGAAAGAGATTTCTTTTTAGTTTTAATTCGTAGGCATACATGAACTTGGCACTGGTAGTTGATAAACCACCTGAACCCGCTCGGTCATAATAAACATCAACTCCAAAACCCGATTTTATCGTTGGGAAATATTGATCATAGGAAAGCGAATAAGTTTGAAAAGCACCAGGTATCGAAGCCCACTGAACACGAGATGCCATAACAACACGACTCTGAATAGAAGTTCCTGCAAAGGCAGGGTTCAGGTACAGAGGATTAGCATAGAACTGCGTAAACTGCGGATCCTGTGCTTTCATCAGTGTTGCTGATAAAATTATTAGGCTATATGTAATAATAAGTTTCTTCATTATTTACTAGACGCTTGTAACTCAAGATCAAAATCCAATTCAAATATTTTTTGATCTAAATGTTCCTTGATCTCCATAATTCTGGTTTCATCATCGTAATCTTTCGCTTCGATCAATAATTTATAATTTCTACCCGGTTGTAATACAAGTAAAAATTTACCTGTATTAAGATTTGAATTATAAATACCTTGAATGTTCCGTGTATAAAGATCAATAACTGTGATCTTTACTTTTATTGGTTTTTGGGTTTCTTTATCACGAGCTAAACCATTAAAAATAGCTTTTCGCTCATCATCATATAAAATATTGATCTTATAAAGATCTTGCTCCCCAAAACCACCCGGCATATCAGATGAATAATAAGCTGTTTTTCCATCAGGACTTATAACAAAGTAGATATCGTCTTTTACTGTATTAATAGGATATCCGACATTTCTAGGGTTTGTCCAGATTTCATCATTTTCTAATTTCGTTTTAAAAATATCATATCCTCCCATGGTTGAATGGCCATTAGAAGAAAAATAAAGAGTTTGACCATCAGCTTGGATATAGGGTGAATCCTCATCGTAAGGTGTATTTATGGTTGGACCTAAATTTTCAGGAATACTCCATTGGTTGTCAGGAAGTCTTCGTACTCTATAAATATCCTTTCCACCTAAACCTCCGGGACGGTTTGAGGAGATGTACATTAATTTACCATCAGGACTAATTGAAGCTGATGCTTCTTGATAATGGGAATTAATATTCTCCGTTAATTTTTCCGGTACTGACCAGTTATCAGTTGTTTTTTTACATAAGTATAGATCTCCACCATAAAGGTTATCATTGGTTCTGTATATAACCAATTCGTTACCATCTGATGAAAGGTTTACAACAGCATCATGGGTTGGTGTGTTTAAAGGTGGACCAATGTTTCTTGCCATTTGCCATTTGCCATCTACTTTTTTAGAATAATAAATATCCTCGAAGTACTTATTAGTTGGATCCTTTACTCCTCCGGTAGTTTCTTTTCTTCTCGCTGTAAAATATAGTTCTGTTTGATCAGATGAAACTACAGGTACGTATTCTGATAGAGGGGAATTGATCTTATCTCCCATGTTGTTGATCTCTACCTGAACAGGTGAATTCATCATCTCCTTGGCTTTATACGACATCTGAATAAAGCGTTCTACCTCTCCATTAAGTAATTCCTTGGTCGGGTATTTATTATATATTTTGTAATACCTGATCGCTTCATTAAAGTTTGTTCTTATATGATATGATCGACCCATCCAGAAAAAGGCTTCACGAACGTTTCCATTTACTGCTTTTAATAAATAGGGGTGAGCAAGGTCTTCACTCCCTCTAATGTTTAATAAACAAACACCAAGAGTATAATTGATCTCAGCATAATTAGTATCAAGAGGGTATATTGCTTTATAGATAGACAAGGCAGTATTGTAATCTTCTTCATACAGAAATTGCGTTGCTTCCTCAAAAGCATCTTTATGAACTCTTTTGTAGTTCTGCTGAGCAAAACTAGAAAGAGAGGTCGTAATTAATAAAATCGATATAATAAACTTACTATTCATGATTTATCGAATTAGTGTTACATCTCCCGCCTCATTAATAATCGTTCCTTGGACTGTCCTTGCTTTTACTTTCCATACATAAACATCTTGTTGAGAAACCTTTCCTTTATAGTATCCATCCCAACCATGGTAAATATCATGTGACTCAAATACCAATTCTCCCCATCTGTTGAAGATCAATAAATGATATTCTTCTACTCCTGAGAAAATAGGATGAAATACATCGTTCCCGTTGTTTGTAGGATCACTCGGGTCGAAATAACCACCACTAGAATTATGAGGGTCAGGAACAAAGGCATTTGGAAATTCAATCGTTCCATTTGCTGTTGCAAACACTAGATTTTCGGATATGTAAGTGCTCGGACAATTATATTCATTATTTGCCGTAAGCGTTACCGTAAATGTTCCCATTTCTGTGTAATAGTGTATTGGGTTCTCTTCAATAGATGTAAAGCCATCACCAAAGTCCCATTGATAATCAGTTGAGTTTTGTGAGATATTGAAGAAAGTTAATGGATCATTCGGAATGTAAACCGTAGTTTTTGATGGGGTGAAAAATGCATAGGCATTTGGAAATACATTAACGGAGTCAAAATGCTGAACGGTATGTTCTCCACCTTCACCAATTGCAGTTAATGAAACCACATAAGTTCCCGCAGTATAATATGAGTAGGTTGGATTTTCAATATTAGATTGACCACCGTCACCAAAATCCCATATATATGAGCTTGCAAATTGCGATAAGTTCGTAAAATGAACAACCAATGGTTCACATCCTTCACCACCACCTATAAAATCAGCTAGAGGAACTGGCGCAGCAATTTGAATAAGTTGTTCTGTACTTGAAGTACACCCACCATTATCTAAGGTTAGAGTGATCGTATAAATCCCCCAAGTATCATAGGTATGTTCTGAGATTGCTGGGTCAGTAGATCCATTTCCATCACCGAAGGTCCAGATATAATCTGTAATACCAGAAGTTGAAAGATCAAAAATATCTACAGTCGCATCTGGGTAAGTCTGATTTGTAGGAGTAGCAGTAAAAATGGCTTGTGGTTCTTGCAGTACATACATATTCTGATATAATGTATCAGTACACCCTTCATATCCTTGTGCAACGTAAGTAAGCGAATAAATACTATCACCTTGGAAGAAATTCTGGTACATGTGGGTTGGTTCTGCTGTGTTATCGAAGAAACTATCACCATAATCCCAGAAATGATAAAGTACACCAATACTATTGTTCTCTACGTTAATTGTTAATGGATTACATGCGATGGTATCGAAATTTACATCTATCGATAGCTCTGGTAATACGGTAATATTTTGTGAAAATTGTTCAACACAACCACTAGAAGACGTTGCTACCAGTGTAATGGTATAATCAATTGGAATAGGCGTTACGTTCGTATAGGTGACGGCGTGAAATTCCTGATCATTGCTTGATGTTTGACCATCTCCGTAATTCCAATTATATACACTTGCACCTTGGGTTGTATTATGTAACAATGCTTCAACAGGGTAACAATTTAAGATTGTATCAATTTCAAAATAAACAATTGGATTAGGAGCGATCACAATATCTTTATAAGCAGTATCTGCGCAAATTGCAGATGATACAGATAATTGAACTGTAAAAATAGTATCGCTCAATGAATTGTTCACATAGTCATGGATAGGGTTCAGGGAGATGGATTGTAGCCCGTCACCAAAGTCCCACAAGTAATTATTTGCACCGATCGAATTATTTAAAAACTGAATTTGCGCAGGCGAACAAGCGCTATCAGGTGCAGTAAATGCTGCTGTTACATCGGGGTACACACTTATCATTTGATAAGATGTATCCATACAACCAAAGTTAGTTTCAGTGATCAACTGTGCTTGGAATGTAAGCGGAGAGGCACTAATATTAGAATAAGTATGCGAATGAATTGAGTCTCCGGTATTACTGATCGGCGTATTGTCTCCATAATCCCATTCATAATTCACTCCACCTATCGATTGATTAATAAGATCTATTGGAAGTGGTGAACATCCTGCAGTATCGCCCATTGAAAACTGGGATAGCGGTTTAGGATGTACTGTAATAGTATGGTAGGCCGTATCTCTACAACCAAATGCTGAGATAGCAAATAATGTTGATGTAAAAGTAGTATCGGCGACCCATGATGAATTTGTGTAAATATGCTGAGCATTCTGGGTAACAACTGTATTTGATCCATCACCAAATTCCCATTCATATTGGTTTGCGCCTGTACTTTGATTAATAAAAATAGCATTCAAAGGTGAACACCCTTCAGCAGGTGCTGTAAATATTGCCTCAACTTCAGGGAATACATCTATTGTTTGCGCTACGGTATCTGTACATCCTTTATCTGTAATAGCAATAAGCTGCATAGCATATTGCTGAGATGAGGTGAGTAAGTTTTCATATATATGTGTGATCGACGAGTTGTTACTCGTATCACTACTTGTCCCATCTCCCCAATTCCATATATGGTCGACTCCACCTGTAGATAGATTTTCGAAATCAACTAAAAGCGGTGCACACCCAATAGTAGGAACTGCATTAGTTGCCGCTATCGGGTTAGGGTGAACAATCACATCCGTAGATGCAGTATCAACACAGCCAAAAGCATTACTAGCGATCAATGTTGCTGTAAAAGGTAATGAGTTTGTGGTAAAGTTATAATAGGTATGCGTAGGTGATTGCTGGTTTGAAGAGTTTCCGTCTCCAAAATCCCAAAACCAAATTACAGCCCCATCGGTTGCCGATTGTGGAAAATCAACAGACAATGGACTGCAACCTGAATCAGGGTTAGCGACTAGGCTGAGCACTAATTGAGGATTAACAGAGATTACATGTATAACAGTATCAGAACAACCACTGGCCGAATGAGCTACCATTTGAACATTAAAATTCTGTATAAATAATGATGTATTTATGAATACGTGTGAAGGATCTTGCAAAGTAGAAATTGGAGATCCGTCATCAAAATCCCATTCATAAGAGGTTCCATTAATGGATGCGTTGGTAAAAAACACATCAGCAGGAGCACAATTTGGTACTACTGAATTTGTAAACTCGGCAAGAGATCCAGGGAAAACAGTTACTGAAGAGTAGGCTGTATCTTTACATCCTGCTCCCGAAATAGCAGCCAATTGGACTAAATAAGTACTGTCACTTACCCCAACATTAATATAACTATGGTCTGGATGTTCTATTCCTGAAATAAAACCATCAC
This sequence comes from Flavobacteriales bacterium, assembly GCA_030591505.1. Classification (GTDB taxonomy): domain Bacteria; phylum Bacteroidota; class Bacteroidia; order Flavobacteriales_D; family JAHECK01; genus JAHECK01. The sequence goes on from JAUVAY010000016.1 coordinate 17,195, forward strand.
CAAATTCCCATACATAACTATTTGCACCTACTGTTGTGTTTGTAAAACTTACGTCAAGGGTTGTACATCCAGAATCCGGACTTAAGGTAAAGCCAACTATAGGTTTTGGTTCTACGGTAATAGGCAATGTTATTGTAGAGCTACAATGTGCTGTCTGTACAGTAAGTGTTACATTAACTACACCAGCCGTTGCGTATAGATGAGATGGGTCCTGCATTGTAGAGCTATTTCCATCTCCAAAATCCCATAACCATGAAACAATAGTATCTGTGGCTGGAAAAGTGGATATATCTAAAAAGTCGGTTACAGCGTCTTCACATACAGTAGAAACGATAAAATTCGCTGTTGGAGACTCCCATACATTTACTAATTTACTTGTTACACCCAAACATCCGTTAGATGAACTAATACTTAATGTTGCATTATATACACCTGGAGAATTATAATCCTGAGAAGGTGGGTTTTGTAAGATCGATGTATTTCCATTTCCAAAATCCCAGTCCCAGCTTGTGGCTCCTACAGAATTATCTGTAAAAATAACCGTCATCGAATCACATTCATTATTGGTAGACAAAAGAAAATCTGCCGTAGGTGTAGGTTGAACAAAGATGTCGACGGCGGCGGTATCTGTACATCCCGCACCTGCGCCTGAAACACTCCCTACAAATAGGACAGTAAAGTCACCAGAACTCGTATAACTATTTGACTGAAAACCTGATCCCAGTCCTATCCATCCGTTTCCATCATCAAAATTCCAAGAAAACTGATTAGGTGTATTGGCAACCACTGTTCCATTAAATATCGCTATTTCGTTTTCACAAAGGGTATCTGGAAAAACGCTAAGGTCAACTTCAGGAGTAACAGTAATAAATACAGTTTGATACGCGGTGTCTAGTCCGCAATAGGAACTATCGATAAGCATAACGGTATAAGATCCAGGGCCAGGAAATCCTAATGGGTGTGGTGCAGTTGGAGGCCACGGTGTCCAGTCGATGATAGAATCATAGCCTAAACCCCAATAGTCACCTAAATTCCAGTATTCATAACGTTGTGCAGAATTGTCGGGCTGACAATTCATTTGCGTAGTATTTGTAAAAGTAAAGATCGTATCAGGATAACATAAAATGATATCCGAAGGAGTAATGTTTGCTGAATCTACATCCCAGGTATTGATCGTACCAAAAGTACTTGTTGTTACACCACAATAATTTTCTGCAGTTAATGATACAGTGATACCACAGCCTGAATTATTTGGTAAGTACGTGTGTGAAACCGTTTGACCGGCATTTGTGTTGTCATAAACAACAGGAGGTGAACCATCACCAAAATCCCATGTAAAAACGGTAGTTTCAGAAATGGGTTTTCCTGAGGTCATATTCGAATTATTAATAAAGGAGAAACTTCCAGGAACACATACACTTAGGTCAACACCACCCGGAATTCCAATTTCTGAAGTCGTTTTTTCTTCCATCACTACGATTCCGGTAATTTGACAACCCGGAAACAACATGGGGTCTGGAGTAAAAATTAATATAAAAGTATCTACTGTAGCTAAATAGATATGGTTAACACTAATGTCAGTAGGATCAAATCCTGTTCCTGACTCTAATGGCGAACCATCTCCCCAATCTACGGTGTAATTACCTACAACCATATCAGTTTGCAGGGTTAAGAAATAATTAGAATTAGCACAAAACGTCCAATACGGCGCGTCAGAAAACACAAAACTCCCATCCAAAAGTTCAGGGCATTGTGCATTCGCTTCCTTTACAGAAGAAAATCCGATCAGTAAAACCAAATTAAGAAATAGAATTAATCTTTTCAAATTAGGCGGTTATTGGGTTATGAGTAAATTTTTACGATTATTAAATCGAAAAGGTTCACTCTTATCAAATTTGCCTAAAAATGATATGCTAAGCGCATCAATACTAATTAATTATCACCAAGCTAATATTGATTACTTTTCAAAGATCTCCTTTAAAGCGATTAAAAGTTGATCGACTTCTTTCTTTGTGTTTAAATGACTCAAAGATATTCGAAGCGCTGGCCAATCACTTCTTGATCCAATTGCTTTAAGAACATGAGAGAATGAAGTGGAACCTGAAGAGCAGGCACTTCCCGCTGAAACAGCAATTCCTTTTAGATCAAGTGAGAAACCAAGTAAGTCGCGGCTTTGATGAGGAGGGAAGGATACATTTAATATCGTGTACAAGCTTTCATCTTCATTCGTACCATTAATTTTTATGCTAGGAAAAGAGATGTGTAAACTTTTTAAAAGGTACTTTTTTAACGAAGAAATATAGTTGCTTCTTTCGTTTAACTCTTTATAAGCCATCTCCAAAGCTTTCTTCATACCTACTATTCCTGGAACATTTTCCGTACCTGCCCGAAGTTCTCTTTCCTGTGCCCCTCCTTTTATCAACGAAGCGATGGGAGTGCCTTTTTTAATATACAGAAAGCCTACTCCCTTTGGTCCATGAAACTTATGTGCACTAGCCGACATAAAGTGAAGGTTTTCTAGTTGCGATAGATCAATAGTATAATGTGCAACTGTTTGTACAGCATCGGAATGGAAGTAAACACCGTATTTTCCAACTAATGAATTGATCCTTTCAATGGGAAGTATATTTCCTATTTCATTATTGGCATGCATAAGTGTAAGGAGGGAATTGGGGTGTGCTTGAAGTAATTCTTCCAAGTGTTCAAGATCAATAACTCCTTCTTTATCAACTTTTACATAGCATACTTCAATAGATTCGCTAAAAGATTTTACCGTATTTAAAATAGCTTTATGTTCTGTTTTTGAGGTGATTATGCAATCGATTTCTAATGCATTGATAGCTATGTGAATCGCAAGATTATTAGATTCACTACCGCCGGAGGTAAAAACAATCTCTGCCGGTCTGCAGTTTAATAGTTTAGCGATGCTTTTTCGTGCTAATTCAATTGCAGCCTTAGCTTCCCGACCAAAAGAATGAGTAGATGATGCATTTCCATACGCTACCTTCATAAAAGGAAACATTTCAAAAATAACTTCCTCCAGCATAGGTGTGCTGGCAGCATTATCGAAGTAAATTTTATCTTTTATATCCATGATTCAACCAAGCTAATGGTTTTTTTAGCAAGTTCAGCAGCTTCATTCTCATTTTTAGCTTCAGCATAAATTCGAATGATTGGTTCTGTATTTGATTTTCTTAAGTGAACCCACCCTTCTTTAAAGTCAACTTTTACACCGTCAATAGTACTAACTTCTTCATTGCTATTATGCTCAGCAAATTTGACCAATAAATCATCAACATCAATTCCGTCTTGTAATTGGATCTTATTTTTTGAAATAAAGTAAGGCGGATACGTGTTTTTGAGCGCACTCATCGAAAGTTGTTTTTCGGCTAATAAACTAAGGAATAATGCAATTCCAGCCAGTGCATCTCTACCGTAATGGAGGGCAGGAAGAATAACACCACCGTTTCCTTCACCACCGATGATTGCATTTTGTTGCTTCATTTTTTGAACAACATTTACTTCTCCAACGGCAGATGCAAAATACTCAACTCCATGACTTAAGGCTACATCGCGTAAGGCCCGGCTTGAGGATAAGTTTGATACAACAGCTCCTTTTGAATGTCCTAGAATATAGTCAGCTACAGCCACGAGTGTATATTCCTCGCCAAACATTTCTCCGTTCTCGCAAACAAGAGCCAGTCTGTCAACATCCGGATCAACAACGATGCCCAGATCTGCGCCTACCTTTTTAATTTTATCTGCTATTTCGCTTAAGTTTTCGGGTAATGGTTCCGGGTTATGTGGAAATTCACCGGAAGGATCACAATATAACTTATGAATTTCTTTAACCCCCAAGGCTTTTAATAGTTTGGGTATAAAAATACCTCCTGTGCTATTTACGGCGTCAATAGCAACCGAGAAATTTGCTTTTTCTATTGCTTCTTTTTTAACTAATGGAAGGGCAAGTATTTGCTCAATATGATATTTACCATCATCTGGAGAGTCGGTCATTTTGCCCAAGTCATCAACAGATGAATAATCGAAACGCTCCTCTTTTGCATATTTTAAAATAGTAGCACCTTCATCAGCCGAAAGAAATTCACCTTTATGATTCAATAATTTTAGGGCATTCCATTCTTTTGGGTTGTGACTGGCGGTTAAGATGATACCACCATTCGCTTTTAAATGAGTTACTTCCATTTCAACTCCCGGAGTTGTTGAAAGTCCTAAGTTAATCACATCAATTCCATAAGCAATCAAGGATTGAGCAACCAATGAAGAAACCATGTCTCCAGAAATACGTGCATCTCTTCCAATAACAACGGTTAATTTACCTTCATTACTTTCTTTAAGCCATTGAGCATAGGCAGAGGAGAATTTCACAAGGTCTAATGGAGTAAGGTTATCTCCAGTGTGTCCACCAATTGTACCTCTTATACCTGATATCGATTTTATTAGCGTCATGGAATGATATTTTTTGCAAAGATAAGAACGAAATCATGCTAGTTAGCCAAAATCGATTCTTTATTAACCAATATTATTGTGAATAAATGGAAGTAATTAATGTAATCAATCCTACTTGTTTAATATATTTGTAGCGCAAAATTCTGCATGTATGGAAGATCATTTAGATTCAGAGGATAGAGAGTTCGAGGAGGAATTAGCCATAACACTTAATAAGTTTAATGAAATGGAGGCATCCGAGAAAGTTTACTTTTTTGATGTTGATGATTTTGAAAACTTATTCGATCATTTTATTGAATCGGGTGATTTTGGTCAAGCTACAAAGGTGATTGAACTATCTAATAAGCAACACCCATTTGCATCTTCTCTAGCTATACGAAAGGCCCAATTGTTTATTGTAAAAGGACAATTAAACGATTCATTGACAATATTGAATACCGTTGAGAAAATAGAACCTTTTAATGTGGATCTTCTTTTGCTTAAAGCAACTGTATTTAGTCAGATGCATCAGAATGAAAAAGCGATTTTATACTATTCAAAAGCGATAGATAATCAAGCGACAAACGTTATTGAGATCAAGCTTGATATGGCAATGGAATATCAGGAACTTCAACAGTTTGAGAAGTCAATTTTATTATTAGCTGATATTCTGGACAATGATCCGGAAAATGAAATAGCATTGCATGAGATCGCTCATTGTTATGAAATGATAGAAAAAATTGAAGATGGTATTGAGTTTTTCGAAACATTTTTGGACGAGCATCCATTTTCTGCCACGGCATGGTTTAACCAAGGCGACCTGTATACACGGCTTGAAATGACTGAAAAAGCTATTGAAGCCTATGATTTTTCTATTTCCATTAAGGAGGATTTTGCACATGCTTATTTTAATAAAGCTTCGGTTTATGCAAACGAAGGCGATTTTAAAAACGCTTTGGAATCCTATATGGAATGTTCGAATCACGAAGGGCTAAATCCACTTACATTTTGCTTTATTGGAGAATGCTTTGAGAAATTAGAGGATTATAAAATGGCACTTCATTATTACGATAAAGTATTGGAAGTTGATGAAAACTGGGGAGATGCATATATTGGGAAAGCGGCAGTATATTCTTTAATGAATGAAGAAAAAAAGGCACTTCCAAATATTACGAGAGCACTTGAATTGATGCCGGAAAATCCAGAGTATTTGAGCTTTTATGCAAAGGTAGCGATAGGCTTGGAAATGAATGATGAGGTAATTACTTCTTTTGAGAAATTAATCGAAATAGATTCTGAGAGGATTGAAGTCTGGATGGATTATGCTAGCTATTTTGATTCTAAAAACGACCTTGAAAATGCTATCGAAATTATGATGGAAGGACTTGCTTTTCAGGGACAAAAAGCAGAGTATAATTATAGACTTGCTGCGCTTTTATTAAAATCAGGAAAAGAATCGGAAGCTTTAATATTTTTAGGAGAAGCCCTACTTGAGGACTATGATAAAAACGAGTTGTTTTTTGATTATTACAAGGAGGCAAGAAATAATAATAATGTCAATCAATTAATACAAATATTTAAATCATGATAAATAATTTTGATCTGCCTTTTATTCCAGAAAGGGATAAAAAACCAAGAAACAAAGGTGTTACTATGGTTATGGACAAGGGATTAAGTCTGAGGGAAGCTGAAAATTTCATTGAATTTGGTGCACACCTAGTTGATGTAGTAAAACTTGGTTTTGGAACATCTTACGTAACGCCTAATTTGAAAGAGAAGATTAAATTATATCACGATGCAGGCTTAATGGTTTACCCTGGAGGTACCCTATTTGAAGCATTTATCGTTAGAGGTATGTATGATGATTTCCGAAGAATGCTCGACAAATTTGACCTACGAACACTTGAAGTATCTGATGGATCGATAGAGATTCCATTGGATGAAAAGCTAGAATACATTAGAAATTTAGCTAAAGATTATAGGGTATTAAGTGAAGTTGGGTCGAAAGAAGAGGGAATTATTATCAGCCCGGGTAAATGGATCAAGATGATGAATGCTGAATTGGAAGCAGGTTCATGGAAGGTTATTGCGGAAGCGAGAGAGAGTGGAAATGTTGGTATTTATAGATCTAATGGAACAGCTCATACCATGTTGGTGAATAAGATCTTGAGTAAAGTTAAGGGGGATGATATCTTATGGGAAGCTCCACAAAAATCGCAACAAGCTTGGTTTATAAAGATTCTTGGAAGCAATGTTAACTTAGGAAATATAGCACCACATGATCTTATTCCATTAGAATGCCTGAGGTTAGGATTACGTGGAGATACTTTCTTTGATTTTCTACCAAAAGAAAAAGTAGAGGCTTTTAAACCTTAACAATATAAATGCAAAGAACAACAAAGGATTATCTGACCTTATCGGTCAAAGGCATGGCTATGGGTGCAGCTGATGTTGTTCCCGGTGTGTCGGGTGGTACCATTGCTCTTATAACTGGGATCTACAAGGAACTAATTGATAGCATTGCCTTAATCAACCTTGATCTTTTAAAAACACTAAGAAAAGAAGGTGTTGTTAGTGCTTTTAAATCAATTAACGGATCATTCTTAATCGCTTTATTTTCAGGGATTATTGTAAGTGTACTTTCACTGGCTAAACTTTTTCATTATCTGATCAATGAGAAGCCTGTTTTGGTTTGGGCATTTTTCTTTGGACTCATCATCGCATCTGTATGGCTTGTTGGAAAACGCGTGGATAAGTGGAAATCTTCAACCTTTTTTGCATTGGTGATTGGAACGCTGCTTTCTTACGTGATTACGATTTTATCTCCTTCAAACGGACCGGATGCATTATGGTATTTATTTCTTTCAGGGATGCTGGCATTTGTAGCTATGATCCTACCTGGAATATCCGGTAGTTTTATCTTGCTTTTATTAGGAGCTTATCACCTTGTTTTGGGTAAGGTAAGTTCATTGATCGATGCATTGAGTGATATGGATACCGCACTTCTTTTAAATAATGTAATTGCTTTAGGTGTTTTTGTAATAGGTGGAGTAATAGGTTTATTGAGCTTTTCACGCATTTTAAAATGGATGTTTGAAAAACATGAAGGGAAAACACTCGCGCTACTTACGGGTTTTTTAATTGGCTCTCTGAATAAAGTTTGGCCATGGAAACAGACCGCCGAAGTTTATATAAAGCACCAAGGTGAGGCAAATGAAAAGGCAGTGGCATTGATGCAAAAAAATGTAATGCCTAATGACTCATTCCGATTTGTTAGTGAGGCAGATGCACAATTGGGGATGATAACAAAAGACCCGCAACTTGGAGCTGCGATATTATTGGCAATTGCCGGTTTTTTAGTGATTTTTCTCTTAGAATATTTTTCAGCTAATAGGATAGCCGAATGAAGGTTTTCGGATTAATAGGAAGATCATTAGCTCACTCTTTTTCAAAAGATTATTTTACAGTAAAGTTCAAAAATGAAGGCGTCGATGCTGTCTATAGAAATTTTGAATTTGAAAAAGCAGAAGACATCCGCCCATTTTTCGAAGGAAGAAATGATGTTGTTGGTCTGAACGTTACAATTCCTTATAAAGAAGAGATAATTCCTTATCTGGATGAGATCGAGGAGAGTGCAAAGGAAATTGGGGCCGTAAATACTATTCTGATCCAGAATAATAAATGGAAGGGGTTTAATACAGATCAATATGGATTTATGACCTCTTTAAAGCCTTTTCTGACGAATATGCATGAAAGGGCATTGATACTGGGTGATGGAGGAGCTTCTCGAGCAATACGCTATGCTTTATCAAAGCGTTCTATTCCTTGTCATGTTGTGTCAAGAGAAAAAGGAAAGGCAGATCTAAGCTATGATGAAATAAATGAGCACGTGATAAATGCGTGTAAATTGATTATTAACACTACACCGATTGGAATGTTTCCCAAGGTTGATGACCATCTGGCAATTCCTTATGATTTTATCACAAAAGATCATTTAGTATACGACCTTATTTATAATCCGGATAGAACTCAGTTTCTAGTAAAGGCAGAAAAAAGAGGAGCCAGTATTATGAATGGCTTGGATATGCTAAAATTACAGGCTGAAAAGGCCTGGGAAATTTGGAACAATAGCTGATCATCCCAGTTTATTAAAATGTTATTTTTAGTTAAAAGGATACTTATATTCTCGGAAGTGTATATGAAATGACATTCGTAATGAACAAGTTACAGTATTTTTGCCTTGTTTATATGTGTATTAGAATGTCAGTAAAATACTTCTCATCATTATTTATTTTTCTTTTTGTGGGTCATGTGCTAATGGCTCAAAGAACGGAAACAGCGTTGAATTTTGATGGGAATAAGAATCATGTTCTGATTGATGTTGAAAATGATCTTTTATTTCAAAGCGATCAGTACTATACTGCCGGAATTGCTTTATCATATACCCATCAGAATCTTCGAAAGACACCTGCTCAGTTTCTTTTAAAAGCTAAAAGTGATGATAGTTTTAGCTTTAGTGGCTTTGGGCTTGAGCATCGGATGTTTACTCCATTTTCTATTACAGATCCTTATGCAATTGAAAGCGATCGCCCTTATTCAGCATATTTTTTAGCGACTAATTATTCTACGCTAATAAACCCAAAGAAGAATCTTAAAATGTCAAATGAAATTGGAATTGGAATAATCGGTCCTGCTGCCGGAGGAGAAGCAATACAAACCTTTGTTCATGAAACAATTGGATCTGATTTACCCATTGGTTGGGAAAATCAAATTGGTAACGCTTTTCTAATCGATTATCAATTTAGGGTTGAAAAAGGATTTTTCACACCTTGGTTGGCAAAGCATATCATCCCAATTGGAATGATCAGAGTGGGTACGCTTAGGGATGAGATCGATCTTGGTTTGATGATCAAGTTTGGGAATAAAGACGGTGTATTATCAAGCAGTACTGACCTAAATCAAAATCGAGATAAATTTATTTGGGAGTTTGTTTTTGAGGCAAGGTTGCAGGGAGTTTTTTATGATGCGACATTGCAAGGTGGTGTATTTAATGGAAGTGAAGTGGTAAGCTTGCAAAATCAAGATACATTTATGCGCCAATACCATATTCGAACAGGTATAAATATTTATTATAAGAGTTTCTTTCTACGCTACATGGTACAATTGAATTCAGCCGATTTTACTGCTGGGATCGTACATCGATATGGAGGTGTAAATGTTGGTTTTTCTTTTTAGTTTATTGTGGGCTTCATTGTTTATCGCAGATAAGCGCAGATTTTTATTTCCAATAATTGCACTGAGGTACTTAAAAATATTCTGAATATCCTCTGCGAACATCAGCGAAATCCGCGGGAGAAAACACAGTGCTATTTCATAAGCTTTAGATAGCACAGATATGGGTAGAATTTACTTATTTTTACAGCGATTTTAAGAATTATTTGTCGATGAAAAGAAGCATTCAAGCACTGTTATTGCTTTCAGTATTTTTCTATTTTTCTTGTTCTGATTCAAACGAAGAAAGGAAGGAAAAAGTGGATTATTCGATTACTATTATTAAAAAAATTGATTTAAAAATCCCTTCTGGTTCTGGTATTACCGGTTATAAAAATGGTTTTTTAACAGTAGGAGATGATACACCATGGATGTATTATTTAGATAGCGCTGGTACTTTGACAGATTCTCTTCGCTTATCGAATGTGGAAGGCTATGTGCCAGGAGTTAGAATGGGTGGGGCATTTAAACCCGATTTTGAGAGTATTACTCGTTTAAATGAGAATATTGTACTCATTATGGGGTCGGGATCTTATACGAGTGCAAGAGATACTGCCTATCTTGTGAATGCTGAAGAAAAATTGATCTTGGCAAAAAAATCGATGAAGCCTTTTTTTTACAAGTTTGCTGAATTGGGTGCTATAGATGATATTCATGCCTTGAACATAGAAGGAGTATCTGTGGCGAAACACGATATATATTTTTTTAACAGAGGAGATATAAGCGATAAAAGCTTGATCTTTAAAACGGATCTATCCTATTTCATCTCTTATTTTAGTGGCGAAGATTCAGTCATTGTTGATACAGTTTATTCACTAACGCCTTATAATGAAGAGTATGGTGCTTCAACCTATTCATCGAGTATTTACCTTCCTGAAAAAGAACTGTTTTTATTTTCTTCAACGATGGAAGATGGTAGTCATATAGATTCTTCTGGGACTATAATCGACGGTGAAATAAAAGGATCATTTTTAGGTAGAATTCGATTTGATGAATTGAATGATAGTTTGATCAGGGCCACTCCAATAATGGAAGATGGCGTGATTGCGCCAATAAAAATTGAAGGGATTTGGTTAGCTAAGATCGTCTCCGATTCTGTTTATCAATTTATTGGGGTAAGCGATCCAGATGATGGGAGTACAGAGACCTATATTATTGAGGTACGAATTAATAAACTGCAATAAAAGGCAATGAGGATAAACCAGAACGAAACTATTTGTGCCATAGCCACTCCCACAGGAATTGGAGCCATAGCAATGATCCGACTTTCAGGACCGAAGTCCATTGCGATCACTCAGCATCTTTTTAGCAGGGATCTGTCTAAAACCCCGGCAAATAAGGCATTATTCGGAAAGATCGTAGATGAAGAAAATATTGTTGATGAGGTAATGTTAGTTGTTTATCACAATCCAAATTCATTTACGGGGGAAGAATCTGTTGAAATTTCTTGCCATGCATCTCCCTTTATACAGCAAGAAATTCTTCGCCTATTATTAGAGAAAGGCGCGACTTTAGCTCGGGAAGGAGAGTTTTCCATGCGTGCTTATTTGAATGGTAAAATGGACCTTTCACAGGCCGAAGCAGTCGCTGATATTATTGCTTCTGAAAGTGCTGCAGCACATCGAATGGCTATGCACCAAATGCGTGGGGGTTATTCAAAGAAGATAAACGACCTAAGGGAGGAGTTGATCAATTTTGCTTCATTGATCGAATTAGAACTTGATTTTTCGGAAGAGGATGTAGAATTTGCCGATAGAAGTCAGCTGTTTGAATTACTCGATCGAGTATTGGAAATGATAACAGGACTGGCCTCGTCATTTCGAATTGGAAATGTGATCAAAAATGGGGTTCCGGTTGCCATCGTTGGTGAGCCAAATGTTGGGAAGTCTACCTTATTGAATTCCTTATTGAATGAAGACAGGGCCATAGTATCAGATATAGCCGGTACTACTCGTGATACGATAGAAGATACGATGGTGATCGATGGGATTCAATTTCGATTTATTGATACGGCAGGAATTCGTGAGACCACTGATACGATCGAATCTATGGGAATTGAACGAGCATTGGCAAAAGTGAAAGACGCTTCCATCGTTTTATGCATGGTCGATATCTCTAAGGATGATCTAAAGTCGATCAAGGCAGAGGTAATGTATATCGCCGATCGTTTGGTCGAGAGTCAGCTCTTGATCATAGTAGCTAATAAAAGCGATAAGGCAGGGGAGGAGGACCTTAAAAAATTGGATCTTTTTAAAGATCAATTCCCTGTGGTCAAATTATCTGCAAAAGAAAATGTTGGAATTGGAGAATTAAAAGAAGATCTCGTTGCTTTTGTAAAGGATGATCCTTCTGCGGCGCAGCAAATAATCGTTTCCAATCTAAGGCATTACGAAGCCTTACGAAAAGCAGAAGAATCGTTGATGGCTGTCAAATTAGGGCTCGAACAAGGCATTTCCGGCGACTTGGTAGCTATGGATATCCGCCAGGGTATTTATCACCTGGGAGAGATCACGGGGCAGATCACAACCGATGATCTTTTGGGGAATATATTTTCTAAGTTTTGTATCGGCAAATAGTTGATAATCAGATAAATACAAGCTGCAGATCATACAATAAACATAATTGGATTAATTCTATTTATATTTAACTCTTAACAGTAATGTGGAGATTAAAGTAATATTACCTTAATCCTTTTGTTGGCATTAATCAAAAAAGAGAAAACGAGGCAAATTCGACTATTGAATATAGTTATTTATATCTCCTTAACACCTGTATTTGTGATTTTGTAGATACAAACAACAATTTGTAATTGTTTATACTATCTTTGTATCACTCACATATGTGATTTTAAAGATAAATACAACAATTCCAATGAAATTAGAATGGGATATAATTAAGAGATTCTCTCAAAATGATACGCCATGTTTCTCAACAGGTGATGTTAAAGAAGAATTCAACACGATTAGTCCATCACACTTGACCAATACTCTAATGAGAATGGTGAACAGTAATATGCTTATTCGACTTAACAGAGGATTGTACTATATCGTACCTCTAGAACACAATAGCCCAAAATTTATCCCTAATTGGCATTTGGTTGCTAAGTATTTGATGCGAAATAAAAACTATTACATCGGTTATTACTCTGCGCTCCAAATTCACAAGCTAATAACTCAACCTAGCTTGACAGAAATAATAGTGACAGATGTTCAAATAAAGCCAAGCAACATCGAAATTCAAGGAGTTAGATTTCAATTTATTCATCACAAAAAAGATCGCTTTTTTGGAGTAAAAAACACATGGATTGATGATTATGATAAGGTTCAATGTAGTGACCTAGAGAAGACCTTGGTTGATTCATTTATTAATCCACATTACAGCAATGGCATGGTTGAGATTGCAAAGGCAGTATATGAAACGCGAAATAAAATAAATCAGGGTAAAATAGTAGACTATTTTACTAGGTCAGGTAATAAGGTTGCAGCAAGAAGGTATGTGTTCATTTGTGACGTTTTAGAAATAAGTTCATCAATTCATGAAAGCTTGTTGCAAAACAATCTGACCGGATCATTTCTTCGTTTGGACACATCTGCCCCAGATGAAGGAAGAATCAATACTAGATATGGATTAAAAATTAATCGTGATGTTAACACGATAAAAGAAGCAATGTTTACATGATTAAGCCTGGAGAAATAGACAAAATCGCCATCACCAAAGGTGTAAGAGCGAAACAAATAGAAAAAGACTATGTTATCTCCTGGGTTCTTTGGGGAATTGAACGAAACGAATTATTAAATAACAACTTCGTATTTAAAGGTGGAACCTGCTTAAAGAAAATGCACTTTGAAGATTACAGATACTCTGAAGATATGGATTTCACACTGAGAGATGATAGTGTGTCTGATAAAGATATCTTGGAAAATTTCAAAATTATTTTCGAAAAACTATATGATGAGTCAAGAATAAAAGTAGAATTAATAGAGGATTCAATTGACAATCATAAAGCCTCTGGTAGCCTTAAATTTAAAATGAGCTATAGTGCCACTCATGGATCTGATGAAATAAAAGTTGATGTCACCAGAGGTGAAATTATTGAATTTGACGTAGAGCATCGCGTGGTACTAAACAACTATAGTGATCATGAGGAAGAAACACTAATCCATTGCTACTCTCTCAAAGAAGTATTAATCGAAAAATTAACTGCATTGATGGGACGAACAATTCCAAGAGACTTATATGATTTTGATTATTTAATAGAAGAAGAAGGTTTGGAACTTCAAGACGTTTATATTGAATTCATGCGAAAAGCCGAGAACAAAAATCACAATCCAAAAGAATTTATAAATAAGGTTATGCCGAAAATGAAAACGTTTGACAGAGACTGGAATACTAGTTTAGGGAAACAGATGACTAAAGATGAACTTCCTGATTTTAAAAACACTTGGCGAAAATCGTCAGGACACTTCAAAGAACTCATGAAACTGTTAGAAAACTGATTTAAAATTATTTTAATTAATATACGAAAAAACTAATGCCAACAATGGCTAAAAATCATAGCTGCCCTACGGGACAGCAACGCTTTTTAGCCTGAGCGTTAAATCTATTACATTGATTAAAACCAAATACAACGTAACCCCATAAAAAGCCATTAATCTTTGCTAATCTTGTATTTATTTTGTCCCGTTTTTGTGCCTTTCGCTCGCAAACACCTATTAAACCTAGATAGTTACATTCTGTATCGGAAAATGATCATATAACTTAAAATATTCAATTATTTCCCATCTCAAAAGTTCTTACAGCATATAGATCAAACCCACCTTTCCCTTCGGGTCTATTAGAAGAAAATATGATCATAATTCCTA
>JAUVAY010000053.1 GCA_030591505.1 Flavobacteriales bacterium
AGAAACCAATCGTCTTAAATCCTAGAGGTGAAAGGAAAAATAGTTAATGGACTGAAAATTATTATTCCACTTGCGTTAGGGGTATTCTTAATATGGCTATCATTTGGAAAGCTTACCACTGAGGATTTCGAAGCCATAAGACTCTCCTTTAAAAATGCTAATTACATTTGGATAGTGATCTCTATTATCCTGGCAATTTTCAGTCATGTTAGCAGGGCATATAGATGGAAATACACACTGGAACCACTTAATTATCACCCACGTTTTCTTAATTCCTTTATGGCAGTGATGATAGGCTACCTTGTGAATCTTGGTATTCCACGTATGGGTGAGATCTCGCGAGCAGCAACGATGACTAAGTATGAAGATATTCCCTTTAACAAAGGTTTTGGTACGATCGTCGCAGAAAGGGTTGCCGATATGATTCTGCTTCTCACTTTGATCTTTATAGCGGTAATCATTCAAATTAATAAATTAGGCGGAATTATTTCGAAATTTTTAGAAGGCTTTGATGCTATTAAATTAGCCGGGATCGCTATGGTTTTACTGGTATTAACATTTGTTTTTTTTAAATTTTTGCAGCGCTCCGAAAATGCTTTTTTTATAAAACTCAGAGAATTTATTTCTGGAATTTTTGAAGGGATTAAATCCATCCTAAAAATGAAGGATTCAGGTAAATTTATTATGCATACTTTCATTATTTGGGGTCTTTATTTTGCTATGTTCTATTTGGCAATGTATGCTATTCCAGAAGTGACAAGCGTTCCTCTTGGTGCAGTGCTTACAGCATTTGTTATCGGAGGTATTTCCATTGCTGTTACCAATGGTGGGATCGGAGCTTATCCATTAGGCGTGGCAATTATTTTAGAACTTTATGGAATTCCACAAGTGCAAGGTCTTGCTTTTGGATGGATCGTTTGGACAGCACAAACAATGATGATAATTGTTTTAGGCGGGCTTTCTTTTATCTTTATGCCTATCTATAACAAAGACATTAATGCCTGATCAAATACAAGCTAAAATTTATTCCCTTTCTGATTTTTTACAAAAGAGCACTGAATGGAGATCAAGCAATGATACGTTTGTATTTACAAATGGAGTTTTCGATATTATCCATCGTGGTCATATCGACTACTTGAACAAAGCTTCACTTTTGGCCGACCGTATGATTCTTGGAGTGAATTCTGATGCTTCAGTAAAACGCTTAAATAAAGGGGATGACCGACCCTTGATCAATGAAAATGATCGTGCATATTTATTAGCCGCTTTAGGGTTCATTGATGCTGTTATTATTTTTGATGATGATACCCCATTAAATATTATCGAGTCGATCAAACCGGATGTGTTAGTGAAAGGTGGTGATTATGACCCGAATGCTTTAAAGGGAGATCCTAAATATATTGTAGGCTCCGACTTAGTAAAAAAAGAAGGTGGAAAAGTGGATGTTATTCCTTTTTTACCCGGTTATTCCACAAGTGAGATCGTTAATAAAATTAGAAATTTCACCAAGTAATGGCTAAAATTAAAAAAGCTTATTTCTGCAAAAATTGTGGGCATGAAGCTCCAAAATGGTTAGGAAAATGCCCATCATGTGGTGAATGGAACACCTTTACCGAAGAAATTGTTTCAAGATCAGGCAATTCAACATCAATAAGGCCTAAAAAAACGGGGGCGAATCCTGTGTTGGTTCAATCGATCACGAGTGAAAAGGAAGACAGGATCGATATGATGGACGCAGAGTTAAATCGTGTACTTGGAGGAGGCTTGGTTCTGGGGAGTTTGACGTTATTTGGTGGAGAGCCTGGCATTGGTAAATCAACACTGATGCTTCAGGTTGCCTTGAAACATGAAAGCCTGAAGATCTTATATGTTTCAGGAGAGGAGAGCGAACAACAGATCAAAATGAGAGCGGAAAGGATAGGAGGGTTGAACCCTAATTGTTACATACTGGCTGAAACAGATATCGATGCAATTTTTACTCACCTTAACGAACTTAATCCTGATCTGCTGATAATTGATTCTATTCAGACCTTATCTACTTCTTTATTGGATTCAGCACCGGGAAGTATTTCACAAACAAGAGAATGCGCTGGATTACTAATGCGCTATGCTAAAACAAGTAATATTCCTGTCGTATTGATTGGGCATATTACAAAAGATGGAAACCTTGCTGGGCCAAAAGTTCTGGAACACATGGTAGATACCGTATTGCAATTTGAAGGAGATAGGAATTTTATTTATCGCCTATTGCGAACGATTAAAAATCGATTTGGTGCAAGTAATGAATTGGGGGTTTATGAGATGCTTCAAGATGGACTTAAAGAAGTAGCTAACCCCTCGAAAGTATTAATATCGGAGAACAGAAATGATTTGAGTGGTGTTACTATAGCTGTAGTTTTGGAAGGTGTTCGCCCAGTTTTAATAGAAGTTCAAGCGCTTGTTAGTTCTGCTGTTTACGGAACTCCACAGCGTAGCTCAACAGGATTTGACCTTCGTAGGTTAAATATGCTATTAGCAGTGCTTGAAAAAAGAGCGGGTTTTAGATTAGGTGCAAAAGATGTTTTCTTAAATCTGGCAGGTGGACTCAAAGTAGATGATCCCTCCATCGATCTTGCAGTAATAGCGGCAATACTTTCATCAAATGAAGACATTGCACTTTCACCTTTAACATGCATGAGCGCTGAGGTGGGATTGTCAGGTGAGATCAGACCAGTTTCACGTATTGTTCAACGGATTCAGGAAGCGGATAAATTAGGATTCGAACAAATAATCATATCTTCATTTAATAAAGGAGTTTCTGCATTTAAAGGAAACATTAAGATCATCAAAGTGAAGAATATTGAAGAAACTCTTCGTTTTTTATTCGGGTGATGCCTCATCCAAAATAGAGAATAATATATCTAAATCGGGAGATAGAATAACCTCAATTCGCCTGTTTTTCGATTTGTCACTTTCATTTACCGGATGATATTCCCCTTGTCCTGAAGCGGTAAGATCAGCTGGATCGATAGCACTATTTTCTATCATTATTTTTGTTACCGCAGTTGCTCGCAACACACTTAATTCCCAATTATCATTGTATTTACCTCCTGGTTTTACAGCATCATTATCAGTATGTCCTTCAACTACTATCTTCAGGTCTTTTTGGTCTTCAATTGATTTAGCCAATCGTACAATAGCATTTTTCCCTTTCTCATTCATTGTTACACTTCCCGAAGGGAATAATAATGAAGCATCCATTCTCACATATATTTTCCCTTGTTTTTGTTCCAGTGTTATTCCTTCTCCTTGTAAGCTAAACAACGCTTCTTCGATCTTACTTTTCAGTAATTTCATATAAGCATTTTTCATTTCGATCAATTCATTTAGTTCCTTGATCCTTTCTTCTTTTATTGTTAATTCTCGCTGTGATTCCTCTAGGTTTAACCGTTGTGTTTCAAGATCACGTTCAAGTTGACGAAGCGTGTTTTCATAGTTGAGTAGATCGGTTCGGGATAATGCTAATTCATCGATCAATGCTTTATTCGTCTTCTCTTGTTGGGTCAATCCATTCGTATATTTTCCTTCTAGTTCACGTTGAACATCCAGCATTCGGTCATATTGCGCATGGAGACGACGGACAGATTTTCCATAGGCAAGGGTGTCAGCAATCAATTCATTGATCCTTTCTGAGAGGGTTTCAAGCTCTCTATTCAGGTCTTTGTTTTCTGCTATAAGTTCATGATTAGCAGATGATAGTGCGTCATTATCTTGTTCTAACTTATTAACCGTTGCGTTAATATCATCAAATTGTTTTTGTGTTATACAAGAACTAAGGATTATAGCAATTGATAATGCAAAAGTTAAAGAGAGTTTATAAACAGTAAAGGATCGTAACATAAGACTGAGAATTTGCACTTAGTGTAAGAACAAAGTTCTCTAAATCCTTATTGAATGGAGCTTTATTGCAAGAGAGTTTTACAGAAGTAATTGTTGATTAAGACAACTCTAATCAACTAAAGACAACTTATTGTTATAATCATCGAAATCAAAATAGACAAGACCAAAATCTCGGTATTCCATTGGGTTAACCGGGAAATTTTTGACATAGGGCTTAAGAAGGCGAACTATTTTCTCATAGTAAAGTGGTATCACTGCAGCATCTTCAATAATTTTTTGGTCAGCTGCACAATACATTTTCATTCGCTTATTTATGTCCTGTTCCATTATAGCATTTTCAAAAAGCTTGTCAAAACTGCTATTTTTATAGCGGGTTGAGTTTATAAAAGAATCCTCTGAAAGATCTTTAGGAACCAATTCACCATAAAATAGGCATAAGAAATTTTCAGGGTCTGAATAATCTGCTAACCAAGCATCCTTCCAAAAATCTGATTTTCCTGATCCCACTCTAGCTAAATGTTGTCCTCGACTTGTAACACTTAAATCGATATATACATTCAAGTTTTCGGCAAGCATTTTCTGAACAATTTCTGCCACTCCAATATTTGCAGACCCACCACTATTAATTTGAAGTGTTAGTCTAGGAAACCCTTTTCCCCTTGGAAAACCAGCATCTGCCAAATGTTTTCTAGCTTTTTCCGGAGAATATTCATAACCAGTCACTTCATTAATTGGATAATCAGAAATAGAAGGCGGAACGATTCCGTGAACAGCAGGGTAACCCATGCCATGAAGCCCATATTCAACGATTCTTTCTTTGTCAATAGCATAGTTAAAGGCTTTTCTCACATCAATGTCATTAAAAACATCTCCCATATGTTGAAAGTTGTAATACTGTATACTTAGTGAGGAAGATATTTGAACAGTAAAATCATTTTCAATGAATTCTCCCGAATTTTTAGAAACATCTATTTTAAATTCCGAAAGCTCTTCAGGCGGGATTCTAAATATCATATCCAGGTTTCCTTTTTTAAACTCTAAGACCTCAGATTTTTTTTCTTTCACAAATGTATATTTCAACGCATCAAGAAATGGAAGTTGGTTTCCAAACATATCTTGTCTCCAGTAATTTTTATTTTTTCCTAAAATAACAACCTCATTATCAACAATTTTTACAACCTTAAAAGGTCCAGTTCCAACACAATGCACCCGCATTTCCTCACCATAGGTATCAAAAGCTTCTTCAGGAAAGATCCACGACGATGCTGTAGCAAGTATTTTAAGAAAACCAGAAAATGGTTTAGTGAGAATGATTTTGAATGAATGGTCATCTATCCTTTCAATACCAGGTACATGATCAATAGCCTGACCAATCTTAAGTTTTTCATGATATTCACGCGCACCTGCAATACGATCAATAACCAAATAATAAGACTCGTTCATTGGGCTGGGAGCACATAATTTATTTAATGAGTAAATACAATCATCAACTGTCAATTCTCTCCCCTTTCCCTCAGGAAAACAAGGATCATTATGGAAATAAATATTTTCTCGTATGGTGAAAGTATACTCAAGACCATCGTTTGAAATATCCCATGCAGAAGCAATACCAGGAATTACATCTAATGTCTTTGGATCAAGTCTCACCAAGCCCTCATAAATTTGAGATCCAATATTATAGGAAGTAACATCACTGGTTGAATGAGGAAATAAGCTACGGAAATTTTCCACTTCATTGATATGAAATACACCACCATATTGCACCCCTCCGTTTGCTACTCGAGACTTGATAGGAGCATTCGATTCTTCATTACATCCGCTAATAGAAAAAAGCGTAATAATGCTTAGTAATAAGTAAAATTTGTTCATCTATAAGTTATTGGTCAAAGGGCAATTACTCGGAAAGTAGGCATATTCTTACAACAAACGCTATAATTTAGACTAAGTCCCGTAAAACTTCGATAAGGTAATCCAATTAAACAATGGTTTTTTTATATCCAAAATGATTTATAAAAAATTCAATGTTAATTAATACTATTTTTATCAGAATTGCGTACTTAAGTTGATCTGTAAATTCATTATTAGCTTAGATTTAGTGCAGATTTTGAATTATAGAAGTAAAAAGAAGTTTGCTTAGATTTGAAAAGAGGAACCAATAAAATATTCTATTCGCTGAAGCCTAGGCTTAGTTTAAAAAAAAACTTATCATATTTATTAGTGCTCAGTTCTATTCTTTTTACCCATTCTTTAGTTGCTCAAAATGAAAATAATTATCATTCGTTTTGGATTTTTCCCACCGCCGATACCCTAGCATTAGACACTCTCTCTATCATAGCAGAGACTGTTTCATTTTACCCCGAAAAGGATTCGAGTGTTTATATAGATCATGAACGCTCCTTATATTACTTTCCAGCAAGTTCATCTAACGATTCAATTCGAATTTCTTATCGAACATTTTCGGTTCGATTACTCGATCCAATAGCGAGTAAAGATGATTCTATTATTAGCAGCCATTTCATTGAAAACCAACCTTCTGTTCGGTATACAGAACAAAGTGCTCAAAAAGGATTGATCACTATGGATGGTTTACAGAAATCAGGAAACATTAGTCGAGGTGTATTGGGAGGTAATAATAGAAATGTGAGCGTGAATTCAGATCTTAACCTTCAATTATCAGGTAAAATAGCTGAAAATGTGGAGATCTTGGCTTCCATTACTGATAATAATATCCCCATTCAACCATCTGGAAATACACAGCAGATCCAGGATTTTGATAAGATCTTCATTCAGGTTTTCAACGATGAATTCAAATTGATCGCTGGAGATTATGAAATGATAAATAGTAGCGCCCATTTTTTAAAGTACAATAAGAAAAACCTTGGATTGTCTTTCGATTTATCGAAGGAGATAAAAAAAGATGCATTGCTCGGATTTACTGCTGCTGCCGCTTTGTCAAAAGGTAAATTTGCTCGGAACGAAATCTTGGGTAAAGAGTCATTACAAGGGCCATATCGCCTTAAAGGACAAGCTAATGAATCATTTATTATTGTATTGAGTGGAACGGAAAGAGTTTATATTGATGGAGTATTATTACAAAGAGGCTCCAATAAAGATTACGTTATAAATTATAATTCTGCAGAAATAACCTTTACACCAAAGATCCTCATAACAAAAGACAAACGAATTACTGTTGAATTTCAGTACTCCGATAAAAATTATTTCAGATCACTCGTACAAGCTGGATCAACATATAAAAAGAAGAACTTTGATGCTTTTATCAATATTTACAGTGAGCAGGATGCTAAATCTCAACCCCTTCAGCAGTCGTTGAGTGAGGCCGATAAAAACCTATTGGCAAGTGTAGGAAATCAAACAGACCAGGCTGTTTCACAAGCGATCGACAGTGTTGGTTATGATGAAAACAGAGTGATGTATGCACTAACAGACTCGCTTGGTTATGATTCTGTTTTTGTTGTTTCAACAGATCCAGCTATTGCTAACTATCAGCTATCATTTTCACAATTATCATCAGGGATCGGCGACTATATTCAAGGTGAGTTTACAGCAAATGGGCGAACATTTTTATGGGTCGCACCTGATACTATAAACGGGATGATCGTTCATAATGGTGAGTTTGCACCGGTGCGTAAACTTATTGCACCTCAAACACATCAAATGATTTCAGCAGGAGGAAATTTTCGCCCAAATGAAAGTACAGAAATACGAGCTGAACTGTCTTATACCCATCTTGATCCAAATACTTTTAGTGAACTTCAAAATAATGAAAACCATGCATGGGCGACATCCCTTGAAGGGAAAAAAGCTTTTCGTTTGTCAAAAAAGGAAGATGCTGATAAACTAGAACTATTTGGAAACTATGAATATGTGACCCAACTATTTAAACCCATTGAACGATTTAGAAGTGTGGAGTTTAATCGTGATTGGAATGTTGCTGAAGTAAATGATAGTATATCCCAACAATTATGGGAGCTTGGGGCCCAATACAGCAATAATAAATGGGCGAGCCTAAGCTATAGCTATAGAGATTTTAGAATGGAAGATGTTTATAATGGACAAAAGCATAAACTGTCTATTTCCCTTCAACCAGGGATTTTGAGTGTTGATTATAATGGGAGTTTATTATCGAGTGAGGAAACATTTAGATCTGATTTTTACCGGCATAAATCCGTAAGTAAACTCAACTTTCCCTCATTGAGTATTGGATTGCAGGATGAATTTGAAAACAATGTTAAAAATTTAGGGGATAGCATTTTACCTGAAAGCTATCAGTTTTACGATTACAAAGCCTTTATTGAATCATCAAATGATAAAGTGAATAAATGGAAAGTTTATGGAGGGCAGCGACTCGATTGGAAGACAAGATCGATACTAACAAAGAGTTCAACAGCTACTAATTTAGGAGCTGAGTTCCATTATCTTAAAAGCAGGGTCCATCGGATAAATGCACGCTTAAACTACAGAGAGCTACTGATCAATGATGATTCACTAAGCCTGCAAGCACCTGAAAGTAATTTATTAGGGAGGTTAGAATATGTTTTGAACGCAGGTAAAGGAAGTGTTAATTGGAACGTGTTTTATGAGATCGGTTCAGGATTAGATCAGTTGCGTGAGTATTTCTATCAGGAAGTTAGTCAGGGCTTAGGAGTATATGAGTGGATAGATCTAAACGAAGATGGAATAAAAGGTCTCAATGAATTTTTTATCTCTCAAAATCCTGCCCTCGCTAATTATATTCGTGTATTTACACCTAATAATAATTTTATCCGTGTTTATAATGCACAATTTTCTCAAAATTTAAGCCTTAACCCAATGGTGGTTTGGAGGGATAAATCCGGTATTCGGAAAGCAATATCACGGTTCTCTACTCAAACTCAATACTCAATTAATAAAAAAACACAAAGTGGTGAGATCGCAAAAGCTTATAATCCTTTTTATAATCCGAATCTAGATTCATCCTTGATGAGTTTCAATAATACATTTAGAAATACGATTTTCTTTAATCGGTCCTATACGAAGTATTCGATAGAGTATACCTTTCTAGATAATAGTGTGAAAACGCTTTTATTAAATGGGTTTCAAACGATTGGAAAAACAACACATTTTATAAAGATCCGCTGGAATGTGACACAGAAATACACCCTTTTATTAAGTGGGGATATAGGAGAAGATTTTAGTGCCAGTGATTTCATTTCAGATAGAAATTACACGATTGAATTTAAGAAGATCGCACCCGAATTTCGTTATCAGCCAAGTCCGGCATTTAGAGTTTCACTCAACGGGGATTATACTAAAAAACAAAATCTGAATTCAGAGCTCGAGCAATATGCTACGATAGTTGGATTAGGACTAGAAAGTAGATATAATATAGTTTCAAAAGGGTCGATGTTTGCTAATATTAAGTTCTCAAATATTGATTATACAGGTCCACAAAATACGCCTTCGCAAATTGAAATGCTTGAAACATTGAGACCTGGACTTAATTTAACTTGGAGTATAACGTGGCAATGGAATATCACTACTTACTTACAGTTATCGGCCAATTATAATGGTAAGAAATCAGAAACAGCGAGTGCAATACATGTTGGGGGTATTGATGTTCGAGCTTTTTTCTAAAATTCAGGCTAAGATCTCTTTTATTATACTTGGAAGCTTTGACAATTCCTTTTCTTTTGAGATCAATCGGTTAACCTTTATCTTCTTTACTTTTCTAAGCGTTTCGTCATCATTCAAATTAGTGAGAAAAACAATTTTACATTCAATATTAAATGACTCCATAAGCTGAACAAGATCAAAGCCACTTAATGTAGGCATAGAAATGTCAAGAATTACAAGATCATAGTCATTGAATGTCAGTAATTTAATGGCGTTTCCAGATTCTACAGCAGCATCGACCCGATAACCTTCTTCAATTAACATTCTACGTGTCATTGCAATGGTCATTTCATCATCCTCAACCAATAATATTTTTTTTCTTTTTTTCAATTATGAAATTATTTAAACCAAAAACTTAGTCTTGGCAAAATTACTACTATTAGTAAATTTTTACCCAAACATTAATATTTAAAAGAAATAAAAATTTTTAATAATTGATATAGGTATTTCACCGTAGAAAAATTTAATTCTATTTCTCTATGTTTTTATCTTGAAGATTAATGAACTTTGTATCTTATTGCTATAACAATTTAATACATTCGTTTTGGTGCAGAAAAATTGGAAAATAATAGAATTTGATCAGGGAAAAGCGGAAAAGATCTCGAAAGAATTAAATGTACCGTTGATATTAGGTGAACTGCTTGTTCAACGTGGAATTGAAACTTTTAATGAAGCTAAGTCGTTCTTCAGGCCAAGCCTAGATGATCTGCACGATCCCTATTTGATGAAGGGAATGAAGGAAGCAGTTGATCGTTTGGAAGCAGCAATCAAAAAGAAAGAGAAAGTATTGATCTTTGGAGATTATGATGTGGACGGCACAACTTCGGTAGCCATGGTTTTTCATTTTCTATCACGATTAAGTGATCAATTGGAATACTATATTCCCGACCGATATACAGAAGGGTACGGGCTTTCTAATAAAGCAGTTGATCATGCAATTAATAATGGTTTTTCACTCGTTATAACCTTGGACTGTGGGATCAAATCAATCGATGAGGTTGCCAGAGCTGCTGAATCAAATGTGGATTTCATTGTTTGTGATCACCATTTACCTTCTTCAAAAATACCAGAGGCTATTGCCGTTTTAGATCCAAAACAAGAGGATTGTAATTACCCTTATGATGAACTTTGTGGTTGCGGTGTTGGATTTAAGCTCCTACAGGGGCTTAATCAAAGAATGGATTTGGATAGTGAGATATTGTTCTCGTATCTAGACCTTGTTTCACTGGCTATTGCGGCTGATATTGTTCCCATTGACGGTGAAAATAGGGTGTTAAGTTATTTAGGATTAAAAGCGATCAATAAGAAGCCAAGGGTAGGAATCGAGACGCTTCTATCAATTAAAAAGAAGGATTCTGATTATAATGTAAACGATCTTGTTTTTACGCTAGCCCCGCGAATTAATGCTGCTGGAAGAATCAGGTCGGGCATGTACGCTGTTCAATTGCTAATAGAAGAGGATAAAGATGAGGCTAAGAAGGTTGCTCAATTAATTGAAGAAGATAATATTTTCAGACGAGAGTTAGATAGTAGCATTACGGAGGAAGGACTTTCTATGCTTACCGAAATGAAAGACGGGAAAGAAAGAAAAAGCACTGTCGTATACGATGAAAAATGGCATAAAGGAGTGGTTGGAATTGTGGCGTCAAGATTGATCGAAAGTTATTTTAGACCAACAATTGTACTAACTAGATCTGGTGATATTGCTGCCGGAAGTGCTAGAAGTGTTCCTGGGTTCGACTTATACAAAGCGCTGGAAGCATGTACTGATCACCTTATTCAATTTGGAGGCCATAAGCATGCAGCAGGAATGACATTAAAGATAAGCGATATTAAAGCATTTAGTGATTGTTTTGAAGAAACAGTAAGAAGTACAATTCTCGATTCTCAATTGATCCCGGAGATTAAAATTGATCTTGAATTGGACCTTAATGAATTGAATCATAAAGTATTTAGGATAATTCAACAGATGGCTCCTTTCGGACCTAAAAATCCTGAACCAGTTTTATGCACAAGAAATGTAGTAGATGCTGGGTATTCAAGACCTGTTGGGAAGGACGATGAACATTTAAAACTAACCCTTCGTCAGGATAATGGAAAGAGCATCGATGGTATTGCTTTTGGAAGTGGAAAATTGATTGATGAAATTAAAAAAGGGACCCCTTTTAATGTTGCTTATAGCTTACAGGAAAACACGTGGAATGGAGTAACAAAATTACAATTAATGGTCAAGGATATTCAGTTTTCTGATTAATTGAATTTCCTTTATAAAGAGCGATCGCTAGAGCGAGGAAAAGTACATATAAAGTAACACCTGGTTGCGTTTCAAGCGTGTCTTCAGAAATAAATGAAATAAGAAGAATCAATTGAGCAAACATCAGTATTTCATTCTGTTTACTCAATTTAAGAGGGTAAAAAACAGCCCATAAAAATAATAGGAACCCAAAAACACCAGAAATTATGAAATAGGATAAGTATTGATTATGCGTATGATGCCTGTATTCACTTCCTAACTCGCTTGCCTCATTTTTAAAATAAGTAGTAAGCGAATGCTGAATATCACCTGCCCCAACACCAAATAGCGGATACTGTTTAATGATAGAAAAAGCTCCTTTCCAATAATAATAGCGTTGAACAAATGGCTTATTTCCAGGATCTTCTTGAATATTGAATGCCATTATCTGATAGAAAAACTGATCGATCCTAAATTGTAAATTATTCCATTGATGTTGCTTATAGTGGTAATCACCATTTTGAATATTAATAATGTCAGATTCATTTAACTGGTGTATCCCTACAGAATCTTTGCTTAATGCTTTTGAAGTCAAATAACGGATTAATGTTCCAAGAATGGGTTGACCCTTCTTATCCATCTCATAATAGGAAGAATCGCCTATTGCCCTCCATTCTTTTATTATCTCAGGGTTAGACACGTTTCTCCAAATGTAATATCCATTTTCAAGTTGATTATTATTGGGT
The DNA here is from genome assembly GCA_030591505.1 of Flavobacteriales bacterium. GTDB lineage: Bacteria > Bacteroidota > Bacteroidia > Flavobacteriales_D > JAHECK01 > JAHECK01. The sequence continues at coordinate 12,532 of JAUVAY010000053.1, forward strand.
AGAGAATAAAAGGTGATCTCTTCAGCTTTTATGGGCTTGAAATCATTATAATGTTCTTTTTTCACTACATAATGAGATCGATAAGCGGCTTGTCCCAAATAAATTATATAGGATGTAAATCCTATAAATAGAGCAAGAACACCATAACTTAATTTACGGTACGGACTTTTTTTCAATAAAAGAATAATGCTAAATACCAATACGGTTAACAGACCCACAAAGCCATTTCCCGAACCTAAAAAGAAAATAAAATAAACAAACCACATAGCCATTCCGGTAGCGATCAAAGAATAGATGTTTTTCCACCTAATCGCAGCGTAAAAAAGAATGAAAATGCAGATGTCGATGATAAGACTGAATCGAATATGTGAAATGAAAATTGATACATCTCTAAGGTTAACTAATTTCCCATCCAGATTTAGATAATAATTGATATATAAGATGACGCTCCCAACAAAAGTGGACCCGATCAACAGGCCTAATAGAATGTAAAATTGTTTTTGACTAATAGAATAAGAAGAGATCAAAAAGGGAACTAAAAGCAAAGGAAGTTTAATTCGCAGATCATGAAGAGCATAATCGTAATCACTTGTCCAAAGAAGGGTCACAAAGGGAATTAAAAATAGACTTACTCCTGCCCAAGCTAGTTTATTGCTTTTAAAATCATTCCATTGTTTCTTTTTAGGTCCGTCGATCAACCATGCCAAGGCAATGATCATATAAGAAAGGCTCATTAAAAACTCTGACACCGGTAAACCGATTGCCATAAGACTTAAGCCCGCGAAGTATAGGTCTGCTTTTTTAATAAGCATTGTTAAAAGAATCTATGTTTTAATTAGACGTTCCTTCAAGTATTTTATTGTAATCTCCGCTATTTAAAACTTCATTAGCCTTTAAAATATATGGATCACTGGCTAAAGTGTTTTCTATCCTTCCAGTCTGAAAGTAATAACGGGAAACAATTTCATTGTTTAATAATTCGAGTATTTCAGATTTAAACTTATTCAGGTCTCCTTTTTTACGTTCGCTTATTAAGTCTTTAAGATCTAAAAGGTCAGTTTCAACTTCATTATAATATTTTTCATCCTTCGAAGCTTGAATTAGGTCTAAGTAAATATCTTCAGTATTCGTTTTATATGAAAATCCTGTTGTTGAAAGCCAACTCTTAAACGTTTCGAATTCCTTATCATCTAAACTAAAATCAACAGCGGATTTAATAGAATCATGATCATTATGGTAGATAGTAGCGTAATTAAATATATAATTCTCGGCATACAATGCATAGGAGATTCGGCTAAATTCCGGCAGGACTATATTTACATCTGGTATTATTCCTCTTCCATTGATAACCGGTCTGCCGTTTTTGGTATAATAGCGTTGTAATAAGGAATCAGGAACCTCTTCTACTTTACCATTTAAAGACCTTTTTGAATAATTTAATTTTTGAATTGACCTACCGCTTGGAATGTAATATTTAGCAACGGTAACTTTTAATTTTGCATTGTAATCAAGGTCTCTGGTTTGTTGAACCAAGCCCTTACCATAAGTGGTGTCGCCTAATATCACTGCACGGTCTAGATCTTGAAGGGCACCGGATACAATTTCGGAAGCAGAAGCACTTCCTCCATCAACTAACACAACAACGGGGTACTCAAGATTAACAGGTTGATTTAACGCACTGTATTCTTTATCCCAATCGGGGTTTTTACCTTTAGTTTCGACCACAAGTTCGCCTTTTGGGACAAACATATTTACGATATTAATGGCCTCTCCTAAAAGTCCCCCACCATTGCCTCTTAAGTCGAAGATTAATTTGTTAATGCCTTGCTCTTTTAATTGGCTATAGGCTGAATTAACCTCTTTAAAAGCAGTTCGGGTGAAACTATTAAGTTTTATATAACCTGTACTGTCATATAGAACACCTGAAAAAGGAACATCCGGAATTTTTATTTCTTCCCGTTGAAGGTTGAATAAAAGAGTGTCATTTACGCCAGGTCTCTCCACAACGATACTAACTTTGGTCCCTGATTCTCCTTTCAATACCGTGGATATATCTTCTTGTTTCATCCCAAGAATCGACTTGTTATCTACTTTTAAAATAATATCTCCAGCAATTAACCCTGCTTTCATTGCAGGGAAACCTTCATAAGGTTCAGCGATCACTACATTTCCATCAACCTGTCTTATCATTGATCCAATTCCACCATATTGACCAGTGGTCATAAATCGGAAATCTTCCATTCTTGATTCTGGGATATAGGTTGTATAGGGATCCAAACTTTCAAGCATAGCATCAATTCCTGTTGTAATAAGCTCACCCGGATCAGTATCTTCCACGTAGGCGATATTTATCTCTCTGTACAGAGAATTAAAAACCTCCAAATTTTTAGTGATTTCAAAAAGATCTCCTGAAAAACTAAGCCATGTAAATGAAACGATTACCATCGTCCCTAGTATTAATTTTTTCTTTATTCTACTCATCATAATAACTTTTATGGTACAGGATCATATCCGCTTCCTCCCCAGGGGTTGCAAGATAAAAACCGTTTAAAACTTAGCCACGTACCTTTAAATGGGCCATGCTTTTTTATAGCCTCTACCCCGTAATGCGAACACGTTGGAGTATACCTGCAATTAGCTCCGAGTAAAGGTGAAATACTGTATTGATAGAACTTGATCAATAAAATGAAAAATTTACTTAAAATGTTTTTCATATTCATTAGGTATATTCTCGATCAATTTTTTTAATTGTGCATTAACTGTTCCAAATGTGGGTATTTTGCTAGAAGTATATAATATCCCTATATGACAACTAAGTCCTTTCTCTTCGAAAAACGAATAAACTTCCGATTTATTCAATCGGTAAACTTCTTTTATTAATCGTTTAATACGGTTTCGGTGAACCGCTTTTTTGATTTTACGCTTAGGAACAGCAATTACAACCTTACAAGGAACATCTTTTGTTAAATTCTTTTCTATTTTCCAAAGAATACGAATGGGCGCTCTACCAAAACTAAAAGCATCTCGAAACAAACCAGAAATGATTTTCTGGCTTTTTAATCGTTCAGTTTTTTTAAAAGCATACTCACTCATTTACTTTTACGAAAAGTATTAAATATATTTCTATTGTCAAGGTAAGTATTTAATAACTGTTTTGACCTGCAGACAATTTATTCTTTATGTCGATTGAGAGAAAATAAAAAAGGATGAAAGGTAATCCAGTCATCCTTTTAAGTTTTTTATTTGAATGCTTTATTTGTTGCTCAACATATATTGCTCAATCGCCATACTCATTGAAGGAGATTTAGGCAAAGGGGCATAAACATCCATTCTTAAGCCATTGTCTTTAACCGCTTTTTCGGTAGTAGGACCAAAAGCCGCAATACGTGTTTCGTTTTGTTCAAAATCAGGGAAGTTTTTAAGTAAACTCTCTATTCCTGAAGGACTAAAAAAGACAAGTAAATCGTAGTAAACATTCTCCAAGTCACTAAGGTCAGCAGAAACAGTACGGTATAAAATCGCTTTATTGAATTTAACATTCAAATTTTCAAGTTTTGCTGTTACCCTATCATTATGGATATCACTACAAGGAAATAAAAATTTCTCTTGTTTATGTTTTTTGATAACATCCAAAAGATCCTCAAATTTATGTTTACCATGAAAGATTTTTCTCTTTCTGTAAACGACATATTTTTGGAGATAATAAGCGGTAGATTCTGAAACACAGAAGTATTTCATCGATTCAGGAACGGTTACTCTCATTTCCTGAGCCATTCTAAAAAAATGATCCACAGCATTTCTACTCGTAAAGATCACAGCACTGTGCTCTAAAAGATTTATCCTTGCTTGCCTAAATTCCTGTGCTGGGATTGCTTCAACCTGTATAAAAGGCCTAAAGTCAATCTTTAACTTATACTTATCAGCTAAATCGAAATAAGGAGACTTTTGAGTAACCGGTTCGGGCTGTGAAATCAAGATGCTTTTGATTTTCAAAGTTTCAGTTTTTGGGGTTTATTTATTTATTCAAAATCTCACCAAGCTTTAATCCAATGATTATGGGTGAAATTTCAAAGGCGCAAAGATATAAAATAAAGTACAATTGAGGAATTTTAAATTCCTTAGATAAGAAGATCTCCCTAATTATTCTATAGAAGAGGATACTTGCCCATGTAAAAAGGCCTAAATAGATAATTTTTTCTCCAATATCAACAGAGAGATAGGCCGCTAATAAACTCAATGGGAGTAGTACAAGGCCAATAACTTTATTATTGATTGAGATTAAAAATAAATGAGTTCTTATATATATTGAATCATGTAATAAGAAGGCGAGTAAACCACTAATAATCCATCGGAAAAGGTATACTGACATAATAAAACCGACCCAGATAAAGAACTGCATGTATTTTTCAGGATTAAATGACCATGAATACCCAAAAAACATCCCGGTAAGGGTTAAAAAGATACTCGCACTTAAAACAAAAACCAATGTTAAAGCAATAGATGCGCGATGCGAATACACTAACTCCTCTCTCATGATCTGAAACATACTTTGCTGACTCACAAAGGATTTGATCAGGCGGGCATAACGCTTAGGATATTCATTTCGTACCCAGGCAAGAATAAAAAATAGGAGAAGAAATACAATTACCATCCATTCGGAGGCTATATTATATTTTGAAAGTAATTCAGCTTGCATCGTTGGGCTCAAAGGTCGTGAAATTATAGATATAAAAAGATGAAATGATTAGGGGAAAATCTTTTACACGCAAATATGACTGTTATGGCGACTTCCCTGCGACTTTCAATAATATTTTATTATCACTCAAAAATTAGTAGCAAAAAAAAAACATTAAACGTTGAGTTTGTTAAATTTGTTAACTCAAAAAGAGACGATAAAAATGGCAGCAGATTTATATCAAGCGCATGATTATTTTCAAATGGATGATCTTCTTACGGATGAGCATAAGTTAATTCGCGAAACAGCTAGAGAATGGGTGAAAAAAGAGATGTCTCCGATTATAGAAGAATACTATGAAAAGGGTTCATTTCCTAAGCATGTTATCCCGGGAATGGGTGAAATAGGTGCTTTTGGACCCTATATACCCGAAGAATATGGAGGGGCTGGCTTAGATCAGATCTCTTACGGAATTATTATGCAGGAGTTGGAACGATGTGATTCAGGATTACGATCTACGTCTTCTGTTCAATCTTCATTGGTAATGTATCCGATTTGGAAATTTGGGAGCGAAGAGCAAAAGCAAAAATACCTTCCAAAATTAGCTACAGGAGAAATGATCGGTTGCTTCGGATTAACAGAACCAGATTTTGGTTCTAACCCTGCTGGGATGATCACGAATTTTAAAGACAAGGGTGACCATTATCTATTGAATGGTGCAAAAATGTGGATCTCAAACTCTCCATTTGCTGATATTGCAGTGGTATGGGCTAAGAATGAAGAAGGTAGAATTCACGGTCTGATCGTTGAAAGAGGAATGGAAGGGTTTACAACCCCTACAACACATGGAAAATGGAGTCTTCGTGCATCTGATACCGGGGAGTTAGTATTTGATAATGTGAAAATTCCAAAAGAAAACCTTCTCCCTGAAAAAAGTGGATTGGGTGCTCCGTTGGCCTGTTTGGATTCAGCTCGATATGGAATTGCCTGGGGAGCTATCGGTGCAGCTTTATCATGTTATGATTCGGCCCTAAGATATTCTAAAGAACGTATTCAGTTTGACCGTCCAATTGGTGGGTTTCAATTACAACAGAAAAAACTGGCTGAGATGATCACTGAAATTACAAAAGCACAACTGCTAACCTTTCGCCTCGGGCAACTTAGAAATGTAGATAAAGCTACAAGTGCTCAAATAAGTATGGCAAAAAGAAATAATGTTGATATGGCACTAAAAATTGCGCGTGAAGCACGTCAAATTCATGGAGCAATGGGGATAACAAATGAATTTCCGATCATGCGTCATATGATGAATTTAGAGTCTGTGATTACTTATGAAGGTACACACGACATCCACTTGCTTATAACCGGAATGGACGTAACCGGACTGAACGCTTTTAAATAACAATTTGTTAACTTAATATATGGCCTTTTGAATACGATAGCTAAGCAAAATTGAGTAATTTCATAGGCCGAAAAAAAACACCTTATTTAATAAAAACCGAACACATGAAAAAAATTTTACTAGTAGTAGCAACAGCTTTTATTTCAAGCATTGGATTTTCTCAAGATCCAGAATGTGTCGAAATATTTATTTCTGAATATGTAGAAGGATGGTCTAACAACAAAGCCATTGAATTATATAATCCAACCGATCAAGATATCGATCTTTCAAATTATCGTTTAGAGAGGTATTCGAATGGTAGTACTTCTGCCCCAGCAGAAAAGAGACTTGATCTTAATGGTACAATACCTGCATTATCGGTTTTCGTTATCGTACTTGATAAACGAGATTCTACAGGAGAAGGGCAGGAAGCGCCGGTATGGGATGAATTGCAAGACAAAGCAGATGCATTTGAATGCCCTACTTATAACGATAATAATGTAATGTATTTTAATGGTAATGATGCCATGGTCCTAAAAAACACTTCTAATATTGCTTATACAATAGATAGAATAGGTAAAGTTGGACAAGATCCTTTTGTAGATGGAGAAGGTGGATGGAATGATATTGGACCTGATTATACTTTCGCAACCAATAATTCAGTAGGATGGACTAAAGATCATAGTTTAATTCGAAAATCGAATGTAGTTTTAGGAGATCTATACCCCGCTAATGTATTTGATGTAAGTGAAGAGTGGGATTCTATACCTCCAACCTTATACGATGAGGAAGGATTTATTACAGGTGGTAATTGGGCTAGTTTAGGTGAGCATTATTGCGATTGTGGAGACGCTCTAGGTATTAGTGAAGTCGAAAATTTTTCCTTTGATATTTATCCAAACCCTGCACGTGATAATTTTACAATTGAAAGTGAATCTGCTATTG
>JAUVAY010000077.1 GCA_030591505.1 Flavobacteriales bacterium
ATTATTACCAATGGTTATTGCTGGATTAGGATTGATCTTATCCATTATTGCGATGATGCTTGTTAATATTTCTGGAGAAAATAGTTCAGTACAAAAAGCATTAAATAAAGGTAACTGGTCTTCTATTGTAATGGTTGTGATCGTTTCGTATCCATTAACATTATGGATGCTTCCTGAAGCAATGTCTATTAGAGGGTATGAATTCACGAATTTGGATGTTTTCTATGCGATTCTTACAGGTTCTGTTGTAGGAGCTCTTATGAGTTGGATCACTGAATACTATACTTCAATGGGAAGAAAACCTGTTAATTCAATTATTCAGCAATCATCAACTGGGCATGCAACCAATATCATTGGTGGATTAGCAGTTGGAATGGAATCAACTGTAATTCCAATTATTATCCTCGCAACTGGTATTACAACATCTTATGCGTTTGCTGGATTATATGGTGTCGCAATTGCTGCAGCAGGTATGATGGCGACAACGGCTATGCAATTAGCAATTGATGCTTTTGGACCTATTGCTGATAACGCAGGTGGTATTGCTGAAATGAGTCAACTTCCTTCTGAAGTTCGTGGCCGAACGGATAAATTAGATGCTGTAGGAAATACAACAGCAGCTACAGGTAAAGGTTTTGCTATCGCATCTGCTGCATTAACTGCGCTAGCTTTATTTGCTGCCTTTGTTGGTCTTGCTGGAATTAGTAGTATTGATATTTTTAAAGCGCCTGTATTGGCTTCTTTATTTGTAGGAGCAATGGTTCCTTATATCTTTTCATCATTAGCTATCTCTGCTGTTGGTAGAGCTGCTATGGCCATGGTAAAAGAAGTTCGACGTCAGTTCAAAGAAATTCCAGGCATCATGGAATATAAGGCTGAACCTGAATATGATAAATGTGTTGAAATTTCAACTAAAGCTTCTATCAGAGAAATGATCTTACCTGGATTAATCACTTTATTAACTCCGATTATCTGGGGATTTGGATTTAAAGGAGTATTTGAACATACTTCCTCTGCTGAAATGCTTGGAGGTTTACTTGCTGGTGTTACTGTTTCTGGGGTTCTTCTTGGAATTTTCATGAACAATGCCGGTGGTGCATGGGATAATGCAAAAAAATCTTTTGAAGAAGGTGTAATGATCGATGGTAAAATGGAATATAAAGGTTCTGAAGCACATAAAGCTTCGGTAACTGGTGATACTGTTGGAGATCCATTTAAAGACACTTCAGGTCCTTCAATGAACATCCTGATCAAATTAATGTCGATTGTAGCGCTTGTTATCGCTCCGCACATTGCTGTTGAACAAACAGATCATAACGCAACAACGGCTGCTATTGAAACTGAACTTGCAATTGTTGAAACTGAATTTGTTGGATTAGATCTTTCAGAAATGACTGGAGAATGGACGATTGATCAATCACACACTTATGTTGATTTTTCTATTCGTCATATTCTGGCAAATTCAAAAGGGAATATGAATCGTATGAAAGGAAGCATCATTTTTGCGGAAGATCTTCAAAATTCTTCTATAAATATTACAATAGATGCTAATTCAATTTCTACACAAAATGAAAACCGCGATGATCATTTAAAAAGTGAGGAATTTTTCGATGTTGAAAATTTTCCAAGCATAACATTTACTTCTTCTAGTATCAAGAAAGGAGAAACTTATTATGTTGCTGTTGGTGAACTGACTATAAAAGGAATTGCTAAAGAAGTTGAATTGAATTTCAATTACTATGGAAACCAAGAATCTCCTTTTAATCAAGAAAATCAAAAATTATATGTTGCTGCATTGGCTGGAGAGCTTGTGATCAACAGAAATGACTTTGGAATTACTTATGCTCCAGGCGTACTTGGAGAAGAAGTTAAAATTGTTATTTCTTCCGAATTAAATCAGGATAGGAGCTAAGGTTTTCTATACAATCTTAATAAAATATTTAAACCTCCTTCGGGGGTTTTTTTTTGTCTTGATAAATCGTTAATAGTTATTAAATTTGAAAAAAATTAAACTAAACATCATGAACAAAGTATATTCAATATTATTAGTGCTCATTTTCTCAGTAAGTATCAGCTCTAATGCTCAAGAAATTTTAAATAAAATAATTGAGACCGGCGAGATTAAAATTGGGATGTCTGGTGATCAGCCTCCTTTTAGTATGACAGCTAATGACGGAAGCATGTTTGGACTTGATGTTGATATGGCAAAAGGACTTGCTAATAACATTGGTGTGAAAGCCAATTTAGTTAAAATGAATTTTAAGGACCTTATTCCTGCACTTCAGGCTGGTGAGATCGATATGATCATCTCTGGTGTTACGATGACGATGGAACGAAATAAGAAAGTTGCTTTTATCGGACCTTACCTGATCTCTGGAAACACTTTCGCCACTAAATCTAAAGAATTAGCTGCAGCAACTTCTGTTGAAGACCTTGATAAGGAAGGAGTTAAAATATCTGTTATGCAGGGAACAACTTCAGAAGAATTCATTAATGCAAACATTTCTAAAGCCACTGTATTCAGATCTACAACGAATAAATTAGCTATGCAGTTGGTTCTTGATGGAAAAGTTGACATTATGGTTGCAGGTTATCCTACTTTCGCTGTAGCTGTTATGGATAATCGTGCAGAAGGATTATTGATCTCTGAAAATCTTTTGGATTATGAACCTATTGGTTTTGCAGTTGCTCCTTCAGACCCTTTATTATTAAACTTGGTAACTAATTATTTCCACGCTTTAGAAAGAACCGAAATATTGGATCTTTTAAAAGTTAAGTGGTTTGAAGAAGGTTCTTGGATAATCACTAAAGAAGTTAAGGTTCAGGACTAGTCAAAGTCTAGAACTGTACTGATTCCAATTCGTAATCCGGCTTCTTTGAATACTCCGTCTTGAAAGGATAGAACCCCTTCGATTCTGAAAATGCGAAAAATATTATCAAGGCCATATCCAAGTTCTGTGTAATTTCCGGAATTTTGGGTTCCCAGATAATTGATAAACACATTTTCTGTTAGTCCAGTCATTCTAAGCAATGCGAATTGTGTAAGGAGGAATTTTCGAAAACGATAATGAAGGTGTCCGCTTAAATATTCACTGCTAGTTGAATAGTCGTAGTAAGGTAATAGTCGATAGCTCGCAACAGGATTATTCGTTTCAAAAGGCGAACGATTACCCATGAAGTGTTTGTAATCGATAAATGTTAAGTTTTTATCATTGAGTGTACTTCCGGCCCTAACATTTATTGATAGCGCAGCTCCTGCACCTACTTTCAGCTTGTGCTTAAATCCAAGTTCAATTCGGTCATAATCTACGATAGAAAAATCAGTGACTATTCCTTTTTCATATTTAAAAGAAAACTCAGGTGACGAATTCGCAATTTCCCTTTTTTTACCATTTCTACTTCTAAACTTTAACCAAGGACGATATTGTACCCCTATTTCTGCTGTCCACGATTGATGAATCGGAAAGTCAGTATCACTCAACTCACTATTTGTTGGACTATTAGAACTATATGTTCTTTCCTTCCAATTGATGATTGTAAAGTCAGAATTATTATTCAGAGAACTGCGTTCTGCAAATTCGGTATTGATCTGAAAAGATATTTTATCATAGAGCCGTTTATCAAACCCAACAACTACAAAATTCTTCTCATAGATCTTCATGAAATTCTTATTTAGCATCAAAGTGGTAAATGCATTATTAATTTCATTAATAGGATTCTCCTTATTAAATTGACTTGTAAATCGTCCTGCTTCAACGTAAATGAAAGCATCTCTTAATCGTTGACCAAAGTCAAATTCTGTTTTAAAAGTACCTGTCCATGCTTCCCGACTAAACGCATAACGAATTTTAGGTGTAAAACTCAATCTGCTATTCTCAGAGGTGTTAATTCTATAACGCATTTTATATCCTAAGTAAAGCCCGTCTACCGTATTAAAATTCACTTGTTCCAACATACTATAAACGCGTAAATTATGATTCTCTCCAAATGAATAAGATCCACCTAAGAACACATCATGCCACCGGAAAGTGCTTTTCTTAGTCGAATCACTTAGCGCCTCTTCCTTTTCAGCCACAGCTAAAGAATCAAGTTTCTGATAGCCTTTAACTTCATAGGAGTTTAATGGTATAGGGCGAATGTTATTCCAGTAAGCTGAATCTTTCTTTGATGCTAAAGAATCAATACTTTCAACCGTGATCAAGCTTATATTCTCTGAATTTAGCTCTTTCATCTCCTGTTTCTCGTACTCTTTAATGATCTTCTTTAGTTGTTTCCTGGTAAGCTCTTCCTCTGTGTTTAATGCTGATAAAGGATTGCTTTTCTTTTCTTCTTTTAGCTCTAAAGAAGCCGCTTTTTCAATTTCGATCTTCTCATCGATCACCTCAAAAGAATGATCAAGCTCTGGGTTAATGGTGATCTCATAATCCGACACAACAGCTAAATAAGACCCCACTATATCAAAGCCATATATCGACGCTTCTATATCAAACTGATGGCTTATTGGCATCCATACCTTATTATCGATCGGACTAAAAAGTACTTTTATGTCAAATACGATTCCATAGCTTTCTGTTTGTAGATCCAAACTATAGATACTCCACTGATCATCTATGATAAACAGATCACCTGCAAAAAGATTATCTCCCTTCGACTTAGGAATCACTTTGATCATATTAACTGTAAAACCTCTATCAGTAAAAGATCCAAGGTATTTGAAATGATAATGAATTAAAGCCCGAGGTGATAATGGCGAAATAGCATCATTGATCTTTGGCTCATAATAGTTCCCAAAAATGTAATTATTTGGACTGGTATTACTATCATCTCCACTGGTTCTTACAGATATTACATGTTGTTTATAAGTGTTGGGTCTTAAGAATTCCACATCGATCACAGATTCTGATGTAAAGGCCATATTAGAATCAATACCCTCTTTAGCTATTCTTTTCCGAAGAAAGAAAGGGCTGTCGAGTAACCTTCCTCCTCCTTTTATATAAACACGTGCCTTATATGAATCAAGTTGCTGACGATGATAATTACTTTTAGCGATCGCCTTACGCATTATCGTATATGCTGGATCTTCTCGGTCTGAATTAACATCAAATTCACTTAATTGATAGCTGATAGCACTCAAAGAAATATCTAACTCTTGCATTCCTTCACCTATTTCAACATATTTTACTGTCGTTTCATATCCGAGGTATTGAAATACAATATCATACTTTCCTGCTGCAAGTTTTATATTATAATACCCAACATCATTGGAAGTTGTTCCTGTTTTTAAATTTCGGATATAGATCGTTGCGTAGCCCAGTTCTTCTCCGGACTGACTTGTAATATTCCCTTCAACTCCCCCAGATTGGGAATATACACTCTGTGTAGAAAATATAAATGGAAGTAAAAATAGGCCTAGATATAAGTATTTCATAATCTTTACTAATAGACACGTTAAAGCACCAAAAAGTTACAGACAAAAATCAGAAATAACAATTAAAAAACTACCGTTTATTTAAAATGTCGGATTACTTTCTAGAACAAGCCATTTATTTCTCCATCGATGGAGTTAATTATCTGACCCAAGTCTTCAGCTTCATTATGAAAACTGTTATTATCGACATCGATAATTAAGAGTTTACCCTTGTCATAGCCACTTATCCACTCTTCATAACGATTATTCAGTTTTTGTAAATAATCTATTCGAATAGAGTTTTCATAATCTCTCCCTCTTTGTTGAATTTGGTTTACAAGAACAGGCACGGACGCTTTAAGGTATATAAGCAGGTCAGGAGGGGTTATGAAGCTATCCATCAGCTCAAATAAGGACTTATAATTATCAAAATCACGCGTAGTCATTAGTCCCATTTCATGAAGGTTGGGGGCAAAAATAAATGCATCTTCATAGATCGTTCTATCTTGAATTACACTCTTTCCATTTTCCCGAAAACCAACAACCTGGCGGAAACGACTATTTAGGAAGTACACTTGCAAATTAAATGACCATCGCTGCATCTCATTATAGAAATCATTTAGATAGGGGTTATTCTCCACATCTTCATAATGCGCTTCGTATTTATAATGTTTTGCTAATAACCGAGTTAACGTAGTTTTCCCCGATCCAATATTTCCTGCAATTGCAATGTGCATAGTCGTTTTATTAGAGCCACTAAAAATACAAAGTTCAACACAATAACATAATGAAAATCAAAATGTATTTCGATTAAATACTTTAATGCTAGAATCGAACTGCATAAATAGTAATTTATTAGAAATCAATACTTTCTTACTTTTTGATTCTGGCAGTTCTATTTCTTGGTATTGAAAAGATAAAAAATCGTAGTATAAAAACCTCTCCCCTTCCATAAAAAAGATTCCTTTTTCTGTGACCTGAAAGTCAGTAAGGCCTTTTAATGGAATTGTTTTCTGATAAGTCCCGAAAATATCAAATACAAGTATTCCTTCTTTTGGGTCATTTAAGTACAAGGTATTGCCCCACTCTGTCATAAAATTAGGCTCGATCGCATAATTGAGCAATTGATCAAGGTTCCCACTATTAAATACTTCAGTAAATGTATTTGTAGTCCTGATAATCGCTCCTTGCAATGGATCATAAAACCAATAACGATTTTGAACAGATGAACATACAAGTGTTGTAGCTCCCAGATTATAAAAGTTTAATGAAACCGGGGGTGATAATTGCGATAAGCTATTATCAAGTACCACTATTTGCGCATTATTCTTATAATAAACAAGCACTTTCAAGCCTTCACCAATGGATAATGAATTTATTTTACCCAGGAAATTATCCGAATAAGTGAACATTAGCTGGCCATTTGAATCGAATTTCTTAATCGTAAAATCATCAAGAAGATAAATATTATCAAGATTATCACGATACATCAAATCAAACTCACCCTCGATCTCGATGGTTTGAGCATTGCTATTTATTGGAAATAAAAGTGTTAAGAATAGTAATAAATAATACATCTATGCGGTCTCTTTTATCTGTTCAAGTTCTTCAATAAACCAACGCGAATTTACCAACCTTGGTATTTTGTGTTGGCCTCCAAGCTTATTATTTAACTTTAACCATCGATGAAACAATCCTTTCTCAACACATCTTATAATCGGCTTTTTAAGTGTGTAGTCATTGCTTCGTTTAGCGTCGTAATCAGAGTTCAACTTTTTTAATTCCTGATCTAGAACTAAGTCAAACTTATCTTTATCAAGGGGCTCTTTCTCAAATTCGATCAACCATTCATGTCCACCGGTATTTGAGTCATCCATATAAATTGGCCCCGCTGTGTACTCATTAATAATGGCTCCCGTTTCATTCGCTGCCTTTTCGATAGCAGGCTCTGCATTTCCAATAATTAATTCTTCCCCGAATGCATTAATAAAATGACTTGTACGCCCACTTACCTTTATTCTATACGGGTCCTTAGAAGTAAAAACAACGGTGTCGCCTATCATATATCTCCACAAACCTCCGTTAGTAGAGATCACCATGGCGTATTGCTTTCCTATTTCAACTTCTTCAAGTGTAATGGTCTCAGGGTTTTCTTCATTCCATTCATCCGCTGGGGCAAATTCATAATAGATCCCATAATCCAGCATTAATAAAAGTTCATCTGAATGCAAGCGGTCCTGAATTCCAAAGTAGCCTTCTGAGGCATTATAAGATTCAATATAATTCATCTGGCCGGATATCAAATTTTCAAATTGTTGACGATAAGGAGCAAAATTCACACCTCCATGCATAAAAAGTTCAATATTTGGCCAGACTTCACGAATGTTTTGCTTACCTGTTATTTCTAAAATTCTTTTAAGAAGAACAAGCGTCCATGACGGAACTCCTGATAAAATACGAACATCATCCGCAATGGTATAACGCGCTATTTTATCGAGTTTTTCCTCCCAGTTATCAAGTAATGCAATATCTAGTGAAGGTGTTCTCTTCAATTCTACCCAGATAGGCAGGTTGTCCATAATAATGGCAGAAAGATCTCCAACATAGGCATCATCACCCTCTTTAAGATCCGTTTTACTCCCTCCAATAACCAGTGTTTTTCCACGATGAGCTTCTGCGCTTGTGTTATTATTGAAATAAAGAGCCAGAAGATCCTTTCCTGCTTTAAAATGACAATCCTCCAAGGATTCAAGGCTTACCGGAATATACTTGCTCCTTCCTGAGGTAGTTCCAGATGATTTAGCAAACCACTTTATCTCATTGTGCCATAATATATTATGTTCACCATTCTTCATCCGGTCGAAATAGGGAAATAGATCCTCATAGCGTTGAACCGGAACACTTTTTCTAAATTCTTCAGGAGAAGTAATACTTTTATAATCGTATAATTTACCCCATTCCGTATATTGGGCCGATCGAATCAAACGCATGAGTAATTCATTCTGAACCTCATTCGGATACTTCATAAAAAGATCGATCTGATGAATCCTTTTTTTAATTATCCATGAAATAACCGAGTTTACAGCCATAATTACTATTCGTTATCAGTCTAAAGCCCTACAAATTTATAATATCACATGATGAAACATAATTTTTTACGTCTTTTCAGACGCAAGAATAACGTATCACTATTTATAAAATTGAAAACAGTTTTAGCTATCAATACGTAAAAATAGCAACAAACTGACTTTTCAAACTCATGTACCTGTCTGTTTTACTGCTTATTACACTTACTAAATTGAGAATAATCCTCTTTATTCTGATCGCTTGAAATTGATTCTGTAATTTTCATTACAAAAAAAGTCCTTTTTGACTATTATATTTACATTCTCAATCACCACAAAACACTTGAAACATGAAAATCGAACAAATTTACACAGGTTGTTTAGCTGAAGCAGCATATTATGTTGAGTCAAACGGAGAAGCTATTGTTATTGACCCTATGCGGGAGCCAAGACCAATTCTTGACAGGTTAAAGCAGGACTCGGCTAAACTTAAATATATTTTCGAAACACACTTTCACGCTGATTTCGTTTCAGGACATCTTGATCTTCACAGAGAAACAGGTGCTCCCATCGTTTTTGGCCCAGGAGCAACAGCAGGATATGATATTCACGAAGGAACAGAAAACGAAGAGTTTAAAGTAGGGGATCTAACCTTAAAATTATTACATACTCCTGGTCACACAATGGAG
Organism: Flavobacteriales bacterium; assembly: GCA_030591505.1. Taxonomy (GTDB): domain Bacteria; phylum Bacteroidota; class Bacteroidia; order Flavobacteriales_D; family JAHECK01; genus JAHECK01. The sequence continues at coordinate 9,162 of JAUVAY010000077.1, forward strand.
TCGATCTCTCTTTTATTATTAGATGAAAATGGAAAACAAGTTTGTGTATTCACAGGCGATGTACTTTTCATCGGTGATGTTGGTCGACCTGACTTAGCGGTTAAGTCTGATTTAACAATGGAAGATCTTGCAGGTCACATGTTTGACTCATTGAGAAATAAAATAATGCCATTAAACGATGATATAATCGTCTATCCAAATCATGGAGCAGGATCTGCTTGTGGTAAATTTATGAGTGAAGAGACATTTGATACTTTAGGTCATCAAAAAGAAGTTAATTATGCACTTCAGGACATGACTAAAAAGGAGTTTGTCGATCAAGTTTTAGATGGCTTGGCTGCACCTCCACAGTATTTTCCTAAAAATGCAATGTTAAATAAAAATGGGTATGATTCTTATGACAGTATCCTAGAACATGCGCGACAAGCGTTGGATCCTGATCATGTAAACAAATTGATGAAGGATGGTGCTTTATTATTAGACACAAGGGATCATGTAACTTTCCAAAAAGAATATGTAAAAGGGTCCATTAATATAAGTTTAGATGGAAACTTTGCATCATGGGTTGGAACATTGATCGAAGATATTAATCAGCCAATCGTGTTGATCGTTGAGGAAGAAAGAATTGATGAAGCGATCACTCGATTAGCAAGAGTAGGTTACAACAATACTGTTGGCTACTTACAAGGATGTGAGAAAGAATGGAAAGACAGTGGTTTTCCGGTAGATTCTATTGAATCAATATCTGCTTACAAGCTTGATAAAATGGTTGGGGAAAACGAAAACATAAATATTTTAGATACGAGAAGAAATTCAGAGTATCAATCAGAGCATGTTATGGGTAGTGATGTTTACACCTTAGACTCTGTTTTCCATAACTTAAATGAATTAGATAAGGACAAAACATATTACATGTATTGTGTTACAGGATATCGTTCAGCATCACTTATTTCAATATTAAAAAATAATGGGTATAAGAACCTAATTAATATTGAGGGAGGGTTGGATGCAATTCGTGAAACGGAGGTTCCACTTTCAGAATACGTTTGTCCAACTACGATATTATAAGAGTTTTTCTTGCACGTTTAGTGCATGGTGTTTCAGTGGTAAAGAAATGGGCCCTCTATCGTGAGGGCCCATTTTGATTGGAGATTGGAGAGTAGTGATATTAGATTTTTGAAGTGTGTATGTCCCTGATATAGGTTGACCATAAAAAGTCAATTTAATTATTAATCACTCCTTTTATTTTATATAACCACGGAGACACAAAGTAGGCTCGGAGATCTCAAAGAGTGAATTTGGAAACCTATTATTTTCCATAGTTCGCATATTACTAGATTACGATAAAAATTTTCAAAGTATTTTCTTAGTGCACTTTGCGCCTACTTTGTGTCTCCGTGGTTAATTTGTAGAGAATTATTGCTTTTTATCATACATGATATTATCTATCTATAATGCCCCTTCCCACAACACTGTTTAAACTTCTTTCCGCTGCCACATGGACAAGGATCATTTCTTCCAATACTATGTTTTTCTCTATTCAAATTTCTTTCTGCCATATCCTGATTGAATATCTTCTCCATCAATTCATATAATTTCGGGTGTTTCGACTCAAACAATTTTGGTCTTTCGAAAAAATACTCAGAAATAACAGAAAAAAATTCTGCCCGGTTCGTCCCGCCATAGGGATTAATGTCAGATTTCCCTTCATAGATCTCTTCAATTTTCTTGTTGATCAAGTCTATCCAAGGAATTGCATACTGCTTCTCCAACAACAAGCTTGGAACACCATCAATCACTCCATCAGCCTTGTCTATTAAGTGCACAAACTCATGGATGGCCGTATTCTTTTTATCCGTTTCATTTGAAAAGCCTTTGTATAAAGATGGTCTGGAAAGAACCATTTTACCATTCATATAGCCGCTTCCTACCATTCCCAAAATAGACCTGCCTTCACCCGAAGTTTCATGCTTATCATTAAAACTATTTGGATAAAGTAAAACCTCAAACAGATTTGTGTACTTCCAATCAGGAAAAGCAAAAATGGGAATAACAGCACTTGCTGCTACTAAGAGTTTATCTGTCAGATTGAGTGTAAGATCAATTCCTGTAATTCTACAATTCAATAAAAATTCCTGAACTTTAAACTCAAATTTCTTTTTCTCCTCTTCGGATAATGAGCTATAAAAGCTTACTTTTTCTACTAAAATGACTCGCCAATCGCTTGGAAAAGGTGAATTTGGGCTATTCCAACTCTTTTTACGCCATACAACTTTGATGACAATACCCGCCCCAACAACAATTAATAGTAAAATAATATAATTCATAGGCCCTAAAACCGGACATCCGAAATCGGATATCCAACTTACATTTTCCTTAAGATAAGCCTGAGATCACTCCATCGTCATCAATATCAATCCCCTCAGCAGCTGGAGTAGGAGGCAAGCCTGGCATTCTTAACATTGCACCTGTAACCGGAATAATAAATCCAGCACCTGCAGCAAATTCAAATTCTCGAACATTGATAGTAAACCCAGTCGGGCGACCGATCAATTTATCATTATCTGATAAAGATTTTTGTGTCTTTGCCATACAAATTGGCAATTTATCCATTCCTAACTCATTGATACGTCTTAATTGACGTTTCGCTTTTAATGAATATTCAACATCATCAGCTCCATAGATCTTTGTTGCTAAAGCTGTTATTTTATCTTCAATTGAACTATCCCAATCATAGGTTGGCTTATAATTCCCTTCACATTTTCCTATAGCTTCAACAACAGCTTCTGCTAATTTCATCGTTCCTTCTCCACCTTTTTCCCAACCTTCAGAAATTTCAGCACGCTCTCCTAATCCTTCTACATGCGACTTGATCATCTCCACTTCTGCATCTGTATCCGTAATGAATTTATTGATCGCAACCACAACGGGTAAACCAAATCCTTGCATATTTTCTATATGCTTATCTAAATTGACCATCCCTTTTTTCAAGGCATCCAAATTTTCGTTCGTCAATTCTTTTAAGGAAACTCCACCATGATATTTTAATGCTCGAACAGTTGCAACAAGCACTACAGCTTTTGGAGAAAGTCCACTATAACCACATTTAATATCTAAAAATTTCTCCGCTCCAAGGTCAGCTCCAAATCCTGCTTCCGTAACAACATAATCAGATAAACTTAAACCCGTTTTTGTCGCGATCACTGAATTGGTTCCCTGTGCGATATTTGCAAATGGCCCGCCATGAATAATCGCAGGGTTTCCTTCCAAAGTTTGAACAAGGTTAGGTTTGATCGCATCTTTTAATAAAGCGGCCATCGCGCCCTGAGCATTCAGGTCTCTTGCATAAATCGCTTTACCGGTGTAAGTATCACCAATATAAATTCGAGCAATTTTATTTTTTAAATCTGCAAAATCTTCAGATAAACAAAGAATCGCCATAATTTCAGAAGCAGCTGTAATATTAAATCCGGTTTGCGTTGGCATTCCACCTGCTTTACCACCTAATCCACTGATAATGTTTCTTAGCGATCTGTCATTCATATCCATTACACGTTTCCATGTAACTGTTCTAGGATCAATACCAAGATTCTTATCTCCTTTAGCCTGCACATTATTATCTACTAAAGCAGATAGAAGATTATTAGCTTTTTCAATAGCCGAAAAATCTCCAGTGAAATGCAAGTTGATATCTTCCATAGGAATAACCTGAGAATATCCACCTCCGGCGGCTCCACCTTTAATTCCAAATACTGGTCCCAATGATGGCTCTCTTAAAACAACCGTCGTTTTCTTGCCAATCTTATTCATCCCTTCGGTCAAACCAATAGAAACAGTTGTTTTACCTTCTCCAGAAGGAGTAGGTGTTATCGCGGTAACTAAAACCAAATTACTTTGATCGATCTTTTTCTCATCAATTAATGTTAACGGGAGCTTGGCCTTGTACTTTCCGTACAATTCAAGATCATCCTCATTCAAAGCTAATTTTGATGCAATGTTCTTGACGTGTTCCATCGTTGCCGCTTGGGCTATTTCAATATCTGACTTTACCATTTACTATGATTTTTCTTTCTTAAACTTACAATTATCTCCCTATCCCGATAGCTATCGGGAGGGGTACAAATTTACGAAATGTAAATAGAATCATCAATTAGGATAAATCATTCACCCTTAGTTAAATATTATTATCAAAATAGTAACTTCGCGCTTCTAAAATCAGGTGGAAAGCTTATGGATTACAATTTTCAGGAAATAGAAAAAAAGTGGCAAAATTACTGGCGAGAAAATGCTACATATAAAGTTGAAGAAGATCCTAATAAGGAAAAATACTATGTTTTAGACATGTTTCCATATCCATCTGGTGCAGGATTGCATGTAGGACATCCACTAGGATATATTGCATCTGATATTTATTCACGATACAAAAGACTGAAAGGTTTTAACGTTCTTCATCCGATGGGATATGATAGTTTTGGACTTCCAGCTGAACAATATGCCATACAAACAGGTCAACATCCTTCAATAACCACCGAAAAAAATATTGCTCGCTATAGAGAACAGTTAGATAAAATTGGTTTTTCTTTCGATTGGAGCAGAGAGGTAAGAACTTCTAATCCTGATTATTACAAATGGACCCAATGGATCTTTAAGCAATTGTTTAATTCCTGGTATAATATTGATAGTGATAAAGCCGAAGCGATTACTGAACTGATTGAACATTTCGAAAATGAAGGAAGTTCAACTATAAATGCTGCTACAGAGTTTGAAAACACATTTACTTCAGAAGATTGGAAGGCCTATTCGAAAAAAGAAAAAGAGGCTATTTTACTAGAATATCGCCTGACCTATTTAAGCGATACAATGGTAAACTGGTGCGAAGCGCTGGGAACTGTTTTGGCAAATGATGAAATTAAAGATGGCTTATCGGAACGTGGTGGACATCCGGTGGTTCAAAAGACCATGCG
>JAUVAY010000096.1 GCA_030591505.1 Flavobacteriales bacterium
GGGGAGAAAAAAGAGTTTCTGATCCTTGATGCCGGGATGACAGAATTGATAAGGCCGGCTTTGTACAACAGTTATCATCAGGTAGATAACCTTAGCTCCAATAAAGAGACGGGCTTTTATGATATTGTTGGTCCTGTGTGTGAAAGTTCAGATTCCTTTGCTAAAAAGAGGCCTGTGGCAAAGGCTAAAAGAAACGATCTTATCGCGATTCGAAGCGCTGGTGCTTACGGACAGGTAATGGCGTCAAATTATAACTTACGTCCCACTCCTCAATCTGTTTTTTCGGATGAATTGAGATCTATTAAAAAATTAAAAAAAGTAGTTTAAAGAAACTGTATCACAGAGCTTACACAGAGAAAAGAAGAGGTTCACAAAGGTTTTTCTTTGGCTTACTTTGTGTATTCTCCGCGCTCTTCATCATATTTTAGAACTAAAAAAAAGGACCCCTATAAATAAAGATCCTTTCTGTTTTCCGCAATACTATTACTAATTAATACACAAGGATCTTTTTATTATAAAACCCTTTGTTCGATTCAATTCTCAAAACATACACACCTGCTGCTAAGTCACTTAGATTAAGGCGCACTTTTTTATCGCTGCTATTTGTTACTTTAACCTTAAGTCCGCTGCTATTTAGTAAGCTGAGTTCTCTCGGTTGATTTTCAGTAAATAAAAGCATAATAAAATCAGAGGCTGGTTGTGGGTAAATTGACACATTGAGGTCATTTATCTCCTTCACATCAACAACTCCTCCACTAATTAAAAACTGACTAATTCCTATCCCGCCACTTGGGTTTTGAGTGCTTATTGATGTTCCGTCAATAAGGTCTCTTATTTCATACGTCCCATCCGTAATATAACCTTCAGCTGAACCAATATATATCTCTTGCATCGCCGCATCAACATAAAATGATTTACCATAGGCAAGGTCCCAATTGTCACTATAGCTTGAAGTTGCAAATGAGCCGCTTGGTGCAATATCATCTAAGTTGTTCATTTTATATACCTCGTTAGCTATCATAAAAAACAGGTCTTCGCCATCGCTTTGCAAGAGCCGTGCTTTCCCTAAAGTAGAAAGGTCGATGTTTGCTTCCACAGAAGCTGTTTCTATATCAATACGGAACAGCCTGCTCTCATTGCCAGACCACCCGGAGTTAGTAAGAACAAAAAGTTTGTCGTTCAATAAAAGCATTCCAGAACATGCAATCTCTGCATCAGGGAGAAATATCTCGTTGTAGGCACTATCAAGGTCAGTATCAATAACTCCCAATTTATCACCCATAAAAATATAGGCCATAGCATTGTTAATATGAATATAGTCTTGGGCACTAAATGAGCCTACAGAGGAGCTAACTGAACCTGAAATACTGTCTCCTGAAAGATCAAGAATTCGTAGTGTTGGTTCATTTGTGCAACTCACATAAGCTTTGCTCTCAGATATCATAGTAACTGATTGTGGACCCGCTCCGCTTAAATCAATTGTTGCTGAAAGGATAAAGGTATTAGCGTCCGCAATAACAAGTTTTTCATTCGATGCTCCCTTGGTTAAAAAAAAAGCGTCCCCATCAACAATTTTGAAGTCCTGCAATACATCAAACCCTTCTTCCGCTGGATTTTCTGTTTGAAATACATCCTCATAAAGAATGTTTGAGTCATAATCGAGAAAACTAATGTCCCCGTTTGTTGTTCCAAAATTCCCTTCATTCATCAGGAATAAACCATTGGAATAATTTTGTGCAAATAAGCCTACCGAGCTTAATACCATTGCAATTTGTAGTAATGTGTTTTTCATAAGTTAAAATTTTTTACATTAATAATTTACTTACGAAAAGGATTGAGAAACTGAACAGAATTCTGCCTAGAATACTCAATGCCCTTTCACCGAAAGCATTTGAATACAACCCCAGGCAGGTCTTCTGGCTCATCCTCTACCTACACTTCCTTCCCGTTCTTAGCTTTGCGGAATAGCTACAAACAGTGGATCAAGCAAGGTTTTAGGACTTACAGCTGCGGGAACAGCTCAGGAATTGGGTAAAACTTACCCTCACCTGATTCCCTTTTCATCCCGAAACTTCGGGAAACCTAAAATCTGTGTCGAAAATAACCAATTGAAGGCCATTTATTGTTTTTAGCATAAATATTTCAATCATTCGTTTATTTTTGATAGTAATTTTAGAGCCCTTTTTAATATGGTAGAGGATCGTTTTGATACTATTATCGAAAGATTAGATGCGTTTATTCGTAAGTATTACCTTAATCGACTGATTAAAGGTGCGCTGTATTTTATTGGAATAAGCCTCGGCTTTGTGCTTCTTATCGACCTGCTTGAGCACGCATTCAGATTTGGTATGATAGGCCGACAGATCTTGTTTTTTATAGGACTTTTGTTTTTAACGTCCATCTTTATTTTCTACATCGCTATTCCCTTACTAAAGCTTTTAAGATTAGGTAAACAGATTGATCACGCGCAAGCATCTGCCCTTATTGGAAAACATTTTTCGTCTGTACAGGATAAATTATTAAACACCCTTCAGCTTCACGAAATGGCTAAAGATCATGATGTATCTGATCTATTATTAGCCAGTATTGAACAAAAAAGTATAGAACTTAAAACCGTGCCTTTTAAACGAGCGGTTGATTTTAGTAAGAATAAAAAATACATAAAGTATGTTTTGATTCCTTTTGGAATAGCGATCTTAATATTACTTGTCTCACCCTCAATGCTTACCTCGAGTAGTGAACGAATCGTTAATTACAAAAACGACTTTATCCCTCCTGCGCCTTTTGAGTTTGTTTTAGAAAATCAATCGCTGGATGTACCAAAAAACCTCGATCTTCAAATTGATGTTCGGGTTGACGGACAAGTGGTGCCCTCCGTGGTGTACATTGAAAATCATGGACAAGTAATTTCCATGATCCGTAAAGGACCTAATCGTTTTTCTTACCGTTTTAAAAACCTAAAAGAAAGCTTTGATTTCAGACTAAAAGGAGATCAATATTATTCAACTACTTATGGAGTAAAGGTGTTTCCAAATCCCCTGATAAAACGTTTTGTTATCGACTTGGAATATCCTGATTACCTAAATATGACGAATACTAAATTGACTAATCAAGGCGATCTCTTAGTCCCTGAAGGAACAATCATCAAGTGGGAGTTTTTCACGGAGGACGCTGATATTTTGGGAATAAATATAGATGATAGCCTTCAGTTATTTACGCATGTAAGTGATCATTATGAGTTTGAAAGCAGCGCTTTTAAAAGTCAGTTTTACACTCTTTTTGCTAGAAATGAGTTTAAAATTGGAGATGATTCTCTTCAATATAAATTAGAAGTTATCCCCGATCGCTACCCTATGATCTCTCTCGAAAGTCAGAAGGACAGTGCCTCTAATCAGTTATGGTATTTTAATGGTAAGATTGAAGATGATTATGGTTTTAGGCGTTTGCGCTTTTATTACAGAGAAATTGATGATCCGGATAAGGGATGGACATCAAAGAATATAAATTTTGCAAAAGGGGTTAATCAATCTTTGTTTTTTCATATTTGGGAGTTAGGTGAATTAGATTTAGCCCCGGGAACGCGGCTGGAATATTATTTTGAAGTTACAGATAACGATGGTATTAATGGCGGTAAGGCCAGTAAAACAAAGGCCCAATCAATCAACCTTCCAACATTAGATGAATTAAAAGAGATCGAGGAGGATCAAAATTCAGCACTTAAAGAGGATCTTATTAAAAGCGCTGAAGAAGCAAAAAGACTAAGAAAGGAGTTTGAGCGATTAAAAAGGGATTTTGTACAGAAAAAAGAATTGGGTTGGCAGGATAAAAAGCAGTTAGAAAATCTATTGAACCAACAAAAAGACCTGCAAAATCAATTAGAAAATTTAAAGAATGACAACCTTAAAAATCAAAAGCAACAACAAGAGTTTAATAAAGATTCTGAAAAGATCCTTGAAAAACAGGAGCAAATAAATAAGCTTTTTGATGAGCTGATGAATGATGAAATGAAAAAGCTGTATGAAGAGATTCAAAAACTTATGGAAGAGTTGAATAAGGATGAGTTGCAGCAAAAAATGGATGATTTCGAATTTTCTAATGAAGACCTGGAAAAGGAATTAGATAGAACATTGGAATTATTTAAACAGTTAGAGTTAGAGAAAAAAGTAAACGATACGGCTGATAAATTAAATGAGTTAGCGAAAGATCAAAAAGAGCTGGCGAAAGAAACATTAGATAAAGAAAACAGTACTGAGGAGCTAATGGAGAAGCAGGAAGAACTCAATGAAGAGTTTGAAGAGGTTAAAAAGGATATGGAAGATATTCAAAAGAAAAACGAGGAGCTTGAGAGTCCTATGCCGCTTGATGAACAAAAAGAAAAACAGGAAAGCGTTGATGAGGAAATGAAGGAAAGTCAAGAAAACCTGGAAAAGAAAAAAAGAAAAAAGGCTTCAGAAAACCAAGAAAATGCTGGGGAGCAAATGGAGCAGATGGCCCAGATGATGATGGCGCAAATGGAAACTGCTGAGCAGGAATCGATGGAAGAAGACATGAAGGCTTTGCGGAAATTATTATCAAACATCGTTGACCTTTCGATTGGGCAAGAGGCCTTGATGGATGAAGTTGTTATTACCAAAAGAACAGATCCGCGTTTTAAAGAATTGGCCCAAGAACAGCGTAAATTAAAAGAAGACGCAAGGCATATTGGAGATAGTTTATATGCCCTATCAAAACGGGTAGGTCAAATAGAAGGAATCGTTAATAAAGAGATGAGTCAAGTAAATAATACGATGGGAAAAGCCCTCGATCTAATGGCTGATAGAAACGCTGCTGGAGCATCGATGAATCAACAATATACAATGACATCGCTAAATAATTTAGCTCTTCTTTTAGATGAGGCCCTTCAGCAAATGCAACAAGATATGGCCAGCAATATGCCGGGTACTGGGAATTGCGAAAAACCGGGTGGACAAGGTCAAAAACCATCGGCTTCAGATATTACTAAAATGCAAAAGGCGCTTTCTAAACAGCTGGAGCAATTGAAAGATCAAATGGAAAAAGGGGAGAATAAAGGAGGGAAAAGTGGGAAGAAAAACCCTGGTATGAGTAAAGAGGTGGCACAAATGGCTGCAGAGCAATCAGCGATAAGAGAGCGTTTGGAAAAGATGGCAAATGAGTTGAATGAGCAAGGGTCTGGTGAGGGCAATGCCTTAAAAAAGATAGCAAAAGAGATGGAAGAAAATGAAAAAGACCTAGCTAATCAGAATTTATCTCGCCAAACACTGCTTCGTCAACAAGATATTTTAGGAAGGTTATTAAAAGCCGAAAAGGCAGAAAGAGAAAGAGAATGGGATGAAAAAAGAAAGTCTGAAGAAGCAAAAAATCAAGAATTTAGTAACCCAGAACAGTTTTCTAAGTATAATGAAATGAAACGAAAAGAATCGGAAATGTTTGAAACACTCCCTCCAGATTTAAAACCTTATTACAAAAAGAAAGTTTCGGAATATTTTAATAAATTAGAAAATGAATAATTCAACTGAATTAGATATGACAAATTCATTAGAGAAAAAGGAGATCACAATCAACTCTTCTGTTGAAAACCTAGCTTATGTAGAAAAGGAGATTGAATCCATTTTTGATGAATATGGAATAACATTTGATCTTTTTGGTAATGTGTTAATAGCTGTTACTGAGGCGGTTAACAACGCTATTCAATATGGCAACAGAAATGATGTTACCAAGCAAGTACTTGTTATATTTAATACAAGTAACGGCAATTTAAAGGTTGCTATCAGTGATCAGGGATCGGGCTTTGATTACGAGTCACTACCTGACCCAACTGACCCAGAAAATTTAGAAAAACTGGAAGGAAGAGGAATCTTTTTAATGAAAAGCTTAAGTGATAAGCTCTCTTTTCATAATAGCGGCAGTAAGGTAGAAATGTCTTTTAACTATTAATATTGACAAATCAGATCAATTTTTTTAATGAGGAAATTGATTTTTCTCTTGATAATGAATTCAAAATAAAAGATTGGATCTCTAAAAGCATCATCACAGAAAAATGCACTCTTGGAGATCTTAACTTTATCTTCACCTCCGACCAACATCTTCTTCAAATAAACAAAGATTATCTCGATCACGATTTTTATACTGACATTATCACCTTTGACTATAGAGAATCTGATACTATAAGTGGTGATATTTTTATAAGTATTGACCGTGTTACAGCGAACGCCAAAGGCTTATCTAATTTATTTTCTAACGAGTTACACCGCGTACTTATTCATGGAGTACTGCATATTCTCGGTTATAAAGATAAAAGCGCTGAAGAAGAAACGCTTATGAGATCAAAAGAAGATTTTTATCTATCTTTGCGGACATTTTAACAAGAATGTTCCACGTGAAACTTATAAATAATGCTTGCTAATTACGATGTTATAGTAGTTGGTGCTGGGCATGCCGGAAATGAAGCGGCAGCTGCAGCAGCAAATATGGGGTCAAAAGTGTTGCTCATTACGATGAATATGAACACTATTGGTCAAATGTCATGCAACCCTGCAATGGGTGGAATCGCGAAAGGACAAATTGTAAGAGAGATTGATGCTTTAGGTGGATACTCTGGTATTGTTAGTGATAAATCGATGATACAATTCCGGATGTTAAACCGCTCGAAAGGACCAGCTATGTGGAGTCCAAGATCACAAAATGATCGAATGCGTTTTCATGAAGAATGGAGAATGCATCTTGAAAGTATTAAGAATCTTGATTTTTGGCAGGACTTTGTAACAGGTATACTAGTAGAAGATAAAAAGGTAATAGGTGTAAAAACTTCCCTTGGCATGAAGATATACGCTTCAACCGTAATACTCACCAATGGTACATTTCTAAACGGTGTAATTCATATTGGTGAGAATAAGCTTGGGGGTGGTAGAATAGGAGAAAAATCATCTACTGGAATAACTGAACAACTTATTACATTGGGCTTTGAAAGTGGAAGAATGAAAACAGGAACTCCTCCTAGGGTTGATGGCCGTTCCTTGGACTATAGCGTAATGGAAGAACAAAAAGGAGACGAAAATCCTAGTCGCTTCTCCTACTTAGATAGCGGAGAACTTACAAAACAATTAAGTTGCCATATTACCTATACCAACAAAGCTGTTCATGATGTCTTAAGAACAGGATTTGAGTTTTCACCTATGTTTACTGGTAGGATAGAAGGTACTGGCCCGCGATATTGCCCTTCTATTGAGGATAAAATTGAACGTTTTAGTCAACGTGACAGACATCAAATATTTGTTGAGCCTGAAGGTTGGAACACCGTTGAGGTTTATGTAAATGGTTTCTCCACAAGCTTACCAGAAGACGTACAATTAAAAGCTCTGCGAAAAATAAAAGGTTTTGAAAAAGCAAAAATGTTTCGTCCAGGCTATGCAATAGAATATGATTACTTCCCTCCTACTCAGTTAAAAAACACATTAGAAACTAAGTTGTATGACAACCTTTATTTTGCTGGTCAGATTAACGGGACCACAGGATATGAAGAAGCAGCCGCACAAGGTTTAATGGCCGGAATGAACGCTCATTTAAAAACAAGCGGGAAAGAAGCATTTGTTCTTTTACGGGACGAAGCTTATATCGGTGTATTAATAGATGACCTTATTACAAAAGGAACTGAAGAGCCTTATCGAATGTTTACCTCCCGTGCTGAATACCGTTTATTACTAAGACAAGATAACGCAGACGAACGTTTAACTGAAAGGTCTTTTAAGAAAGGGTTGGCGACAGAAGAACGTTTGCAATTAATGTATGCTAAATATAAAGACGTTGAGCAGATTAAGGTCTTTATGGAAAAAACGAGTGTAGAACCTTCCCTCATCAATAAAACCTTAGCGTCATTAAACTCATCGCCTTTAAAACAAAAAGTAAAGATCAAAACATTATTATCGAGACCACATGTTCATATTGAAGATCTAATTAACGCCATCCCGGACTTAAAAAAGGAAGTCGACAAGCTAGGTAAAAGCAAGCTTTCTATCTTAGAATCTATTGAAGTGAAAACGAAATACGAAGGGTATATTGCTAAGGAAAGAGAAATGGCAAATAAAATACAGCGTCTAGAGAAGGTAATTATTCCTGCGTCCACAGACTTTGATGCTTTACGCGCACTATCATCGGAAGCTCGAGAAAAGTTTAACAAACAACGCCCTCAAACATTAGGTCAGGCATCAAGAATAAGTGGAATAAGCCCCGCAGATGTATCGGTATTATTGGTACATTTGGGCCGGTAATGTTCCACGTGAAACCTAGTAAAAATATCAATGATAGAAGTTAACGAATGCCCTATATGTGGGTCAACATCATTTCAAAAAGAACTTTCAGTAAAAGATCACAGTATTTCAAAAGAAACATTTATTATTAAAAAATGTACAGACTGTGGCTTGCGTATTACATCACCTAGACCCTTAGAAGCTGACTTAGGAAAATACTACGAGTCGGAAGATTATGTTTCCCATTCCGATACAAATAAAGGGCTTGTTAATTACATGTATCAACAAGTTAAATCCATCACTCTTCGAAAAAAAGAAGCTCTATTGTCGGGTTTTAACACATCAAAAACATTGTTGGATCTGGGTTGTGGTACGGGTGATTTTTTACTTTTTTGTAAAAACAAAGGATGGGAAGTTAATGGCTTAGAGCCGGATAATAATGCAAGAAATAAAGCGATAGAAAAAGGCCTGGAAAACGTCACGGATAGTGATCAGCTTTTTTCTATTAGTGATAAAACATTTGGGGTGATAACAATGTGGCATGTTCTAGAGCATGTTTCAGATCTTAATAAATACTTAGATGCCCTTTATAATTTGGTTGAAGAAAATGGTCGCCTGATCATTGCGGTTCCAAACCCAGAGTCGGCCGATGCAATAAAATATAAAGAGTATTGGGCAGCATATGATGTGCCAAGACACCTCTTTCATTTTTCAAAAAATAATATAATTGACTTGGCCAAAAAACATAATTTTATAGTTGAATCCATTAAACCAATGGTTTTTGATTCTTATTATGTCTCAATGCTTTCAGAAAAATACAAAAACGGCTCTTTTTTAAACGCTATGATTAACGGTCTAATTTCGAACATAAAAGGTTCGGGATCAAAAAATCATTCTAGCCTGATATATATATTACGCAAAAACCAAAAATAAGCCGATTTGCTGCCCTAATCCATACAGAAAGAATAATCACCCTTTCCGTTGTTTTTTATAGCTCTAGCTCGTGTTTAGGTCTATTGAGTTGACTGTCTGAAATATACGAGTAGTTATTTGTATTATATATATTTTATCTATTGTTGTGTAGAGTACAATTGAACTCACTAAGTTTTCACTAATTTTGCTAAAAACAAATCTAAGATGGAAATAGCTGTAAAAGATAATTTCGGAATTGCTAAAATGTTAAGTGATCTCGGTATAAACGAAAAAAACCCAGGAACTTCTACTGGTACTGAATTTTTTGGAGAAGGAAATTATATCACATCTCAAAGTCCAACTGATGGATTTACTATAGGAGAAGTTAGAGAAACAAGTCCTGAAGAATATGAAACTGTATTGCGAAAAAGTCAAGAAGCAAATATTTACTTCAGGAATATTCCTGCTCCTAAAAGAGGGGAAATAGTTAGACAACTAGGAAATAAATTAAGAGAATATAAAGATCCTTTAGGAAAACTTGTTTCTTACGAAATGGGGAAATCCCTTCAAGAAGGACTAGGTGAGGTTCAAGAAATGATTGATATCTGTGATTTCGCCGTTGGTCAGTCACGTCAGCTTTATGGTTTAACCATGCATTCAGAAAGACCTAAACACAGAATGTATGAACAATGGCATGCATTAGGAACTGTAGGAGTAATTACTTCTTTTAATTTTCCTGTTGCTGTTTGGGCATGGAATGCTGCTTTGGCATTTGTAGCTGGTGACACTATCGTGTGGAAGACCTCAGAAAAAGCACCTCTTTGTGGTGTAGCTACACAACGTATCATGGCAGAAGTACTAAAAGAAAATGACTTGCCGGAAGGAATTTCATCCTTGGTTACAGGCGACTATAAGATAGGTCAGTTAATGAGTAACGACAAAAGAATTCCTCTTATATCGGCTACAGGATCAATCAGAATGGGAAAAATTGTTGCTCAGGCAGTAGCAGCTCGTTTAGGAAATTCTCTTCTGGAATTAGGGGGAAACAACGCTATCATAGTAACACCTTCGGCAGATATTGAAATGACCATAATGGCCGCTCTTTTCGGCGCCGTTGGAACAGCTGGTCAACGATGTACCAGCACACGACGATTAATTATTCATGAAAGTATTTATAATAAGGTAAAAGATATTCTTGTTAAAGCTTATAGCCAGCTACAAATTGGAAATCCTTTAGATGAAGCAAATCACATTGGTCCAATAATCGATAAAAGGGCTGTTGAGTTATATCAAAATGCCATCAAAACAGCTGTTCAAGAAGGTGGATCTGTACTCTATGGAAACGGAGTGTTGAATGGAGAAGGGTTTGAATCCGGTTGCTATGTTAAGCCAACTATAGTAGAGGCAGAAAATCATTACAGCATCGTTCAGGATGAAACTTTTGCTCCTATTCTTTATCTAATAAAATATTCTGATTTTGATGAAGCAGTAGCAATGCAAAATGGAGTCGTTCAAGGATTATCCTCTGCTATTTTTACAAACAGTATGAGAGAGATGGAAAATTATCTTTCTGTAAACGGATCGGATTGTGGAATCGCAAATATTAACATCGGAACTTCTGGTGCTGAAATAGGCGGTGCTTTCGGAGGAGAAAAAGAAACCGGTGGAGGTAGAGAATCAGGATCTGATGCATGGAAGGTCTACATGAGAAGACAAACGAATACAATTAACTATTCTACAGAACTTCCATTGGCTCAAGGAATCAAGTTTGATATAGAACTATAATCAATAGGCGTCACTTGTGGCGCCTTAATTTTATTACTATGAAAAAGCTAATCTTTATTGGAGGGCTAATGCTGTTGCTAATTTCTTGTGAGTCGGCCACCGAAAACCAACATAAAGAAATCAATACCAAAAGTACAAGTGTAGAATCAGGAAGTTGGAAATTCTCTTTTATTACCCAAAAACACGAAATTCCTATTAGGGTAAGTATTAGTGAAGATTCGTTGTTTATACACAATGCAGATGAAAAAATAGACTTAGCTTTTACTATTAAAAAGGATTCATTCTATGTAGCAATCCCAAATTTCGACTCACACCTTGAAGGGGTTATTCAATCTAAAACTCAGCTAAAGGGAATCTATGTGAAGGACTATGTTGAAGATTATAGCATTATGTTTTTAGCGAATAGAAATGACGGATCTGTATTTGAATCAAGCAACAATCCAAAAAAAGAAATAAATAATAAATACGCTGTTACAATTTATGACGGTGATAAGACA
>JAUVAY010000063.1 GCA_030591505.1 Flavobacteriales bacterium
CAGATGATGAGAGAATGTTATTTGCTCGTCAGGCAGAAGTATTTGCCGGTTTTATGGAAATGACAGATTATGAAGTGGGTAGATTGATGGATGCAATTGAAGAGATAGGTGAGTTAGATAATACCTTGTTTATTTTTATTGCTGGCGACAATGGAACGAGTGCTGAAGGTGGTTTTGTTGGAATGTATAATGAGATGACCTATTTCAATGGAGTGGAGGAAAAAGTAGAAGATCTGCTACCTTTAATGGATGAATGGGGTAGTGAAGGAACTTTTCCTCATATGGCTGCAGGATGGGCTGTTGCATTTGATGCACCTTTTACTTGGACAAAACAAGTTGCTTCCGATTTTGGAGGCACGCGAAATGGGATGATCATTCATTATCCAAATGGAATTGAAGAAAAAAGTGGAATTCGTAAGCAGTTCTCTCACGCAATTGATATAGCTCCGACGATACTAGAAATCGCAGGATTACCAGAACCTAAAGTGGTTAATGGCGTTCCGCAAACACCTATAGAAGGAACGAGTTTAGCTTATTCCTTAAATGATGAGTCTGCAGCTGAGCGACATACAATGCAATATTTTGAAATGTTTGGAAACAGAGCAATTTATAATAATGGATGGTTTGCACGAACCATTCATAGAGCACCTTGGGAAAATAATAATTTACCTGCTTTAGAAACTGATGTATGGGATTTGTATCATGTAACAGAAGATTTTAGTTTGAGTAAAAATTTGGCTGATAAATATCCTGAAAAGTTAAAGGATATGCAGAGCTTATTCATGTGGCAAGCACAAAAGTATCATGTCCTACCAATCGATGACAGAACTATTGAAAGAACAAATGCTGATTTAGCAGGAAGACCAGATATTTTAGCAGGGAGAACATCTCTTACTCTTTATGAAGGAATGGAGGGAATGATGGAGAATACTTTTATCAATATTAAAAACAGGTCCTTTTCAATAACAGCAAAATTAGATATTCCTGAAGGGGGTGCTAAAGGGGTTATACTTACTCAAGGTGGTCGTTTTGGCGGATGGTCTTTTTACTTGAAAGATGGTAAACCAGAATTTACTTATAATTTTTTAGGTTTGGAGAGGTATGTTGTCTCAAGTCCAACAGAATTAGCTAAAGGACCGGTCATAATTAAACTTGATTTTGTTTATGATGGAGATGGACTTGGTAAAGGAGGTATTGCAACTATTTATGTTGATGATAAAGCAGTTGCTGACGCACGCGTTGAAAGAACACAGCCTAATATCTTTTCAGCCGATGAAACAGCCGATGTAGGGCTTGATAATCAAACCCCCGTTGCTGAAGGTATTGGTTACGGACCTGAGGAAACAATGTTTACTGGTAAAATAGACAACGTAGTTGTTGAAGTTGAATAGATCTATTTAACATTTAGGTTAATGAGATAGTTCATATTTAGAATAATGCCGAAAATCATGATGGATAAAAAGGCAATGTCAACTGCTGAAAAAGAGCGGGGAATAAGTTTACTGAACAGTATTAAAATTGTAGTGAATGTTTTATTTGCTTTGTTGATCTTCCAAGCATTTCTTATTCTTCCAAGGCCAGGAGATCCATTGCTAGAATACAACACACTTGGCGAGATCTTTAGTGAACACCTTATGCAACTGCTTCTTATCGTAGTCGGTCTAATTCTGATTATTATTTATTGGATCCAGTTCAATTTACTGCTTGGGAATTTAAAAAGGAGTACACCGATGCATGCTATTTTGGCTCTTTCGCAAGTGTTTTTCTTAATGATCTATTTGTACTTCTTACGTTTTGATATGGAGTACGATGGTATGACCTTAGCCCTGCAAATGGAAAGTATATTCCTGGCCTTGGCAGGTTTTGTAGGAGCTTTTAATTGGCGTTATGCTCGATCGATTGGGTTAACTTCAGATCAGATAACCAAAAAGGAAGAGCTCGACCTGTTTTATAAAGTATTGCCAGAGCCCATCGCATCACTATTTACACTTCCATTTGCTGTTATGGGACCCGGAATTTGGACATTGGCCTTCCTTTCTATTATCCCATTGAATTATATTTTAAATTTCATTCGTAAAAAGAGAGGAGAATAAAAGCAGAATGGATTCAGAAATAAAGGAAATATCTAAATCTCGTTTAATTGTCGGAATAATCGTGTTCATCATTGGCTTTGCTAGTCCATTGTTTATTCCATTAGTGACAAACTCAAACTTGCAAGTAGCATGGAAAACAGGACTTTCAGCTTTACTCGCGTTTGGAATTCCTGAAGTTTTTATCATTGTAGCTGTTGCCATCATGGGCAAAGCAGGTTACACTTTTTTAAAGTCCAAGTTGGCTGATTTTCTTCAACCACTTTTACCACCGGATTCGGTAAGTTTAACTCGTTATCGACTTGGACTTATTATGTTCTCTTTACCAATATTAGCGGGTTGGGTATTGCCTTATATTGGGCACTTTTCCCCCTTAATAAGCGATTTTCCTATTTCCTATTATGTTGCCACAGATGTTGTTTTTTTAACTAGCTTCTTTGTTTTAGGAGGAGATTTCTGGGACAAGTTCAGTGGATTGTTTTCTAATAGCGTAAAAGTTTCTGAAATTTAATTAAAGAGCTTTCTTATTTCACTATTATTCAATAAGAATTTACCTTATTTTAGGTGAAATATTGAAATTAGGGTAATTCATTATTAATAGATCTCCATGTATACTAAAGTAAAGTATTCGAATATAACAATGGTAAAGTGGACTAGCATTGAGTCCTTTCAGTTTTTACTATTGGCACTTTTTCCGGTTATATTATATGAAGTATTTGAATTAAAATGGTTGCATCTTCCTTGGGTGCCTATTGCGCTGATTGGTACAGCAGTTGCTTTTGTGATTGGATTTCAAAACAATGCTTCCTATGATAGAATTTGGGAAGCCAGGAAAATTTGGGGAGGAATTGTAAATTCATCGCGTTCCTGGGGAATTATGGTTAATGATTTTATTTCGAACGAGTATGCTGAAGAAAAAGCAAATGAAGTTGAACTCAAAGAAATTAAGAAAGAGTTAATTTATCGACACATTGCCTGGATGACAAGCCTACGTCATACCTTAAGAGCTCCTAAACCTTGGGAGAATTTTTTGTCATTTAAAAGTAATAGAAGATGGAGTAGAAAGATTGATATTCGTGAGTTTAAATATACTTTGGAAGAGGAGCTGGAGCCCTATGTTTCGAAAACAGAATTTGATTATTTATTAAGTAAAACGAATAAGGCTACGCATAGCATATCATTGCAATCGAAACAACTAAAAGCGCTTAAACAAAGAGGGTTAATCGATGATTTCAGGCATGTGGTAATGGAAAAGGCTCTTGTCGAATTTTATGATATGCAAGGACAATCAGAGCGGATAAAAAATTTCCCATATCCTCGTCATTTTGCCACGCTAAATCATAATTTCGTATGGATATTTTTAATTCTTATTCCGTTTGGAATTATGTATGAATTCGATCTTATAGGAAGGAATTTAATGGGTGAATACCCAACGATAGGAAAGAATTTTGTATGGTTCAGTGTACCGTTTAGTATAATTGTTTCATGGGTTTTTCATACGATGGAACGTATAGGTAAAACGGGAGAGAATCCTTTTGAAGGTACGGCAAATGATGTTCCTATCACTACTATGTCAAGGGCAATAGAGATCGACCTAAGAGAAATGCTTGATGAGGATCCTGCTACAATTCCGAATCCTCATAAAGCAGTTTTTGATACAGAGATGTAAAGGTTAATACAGAATATTTTTTGACGAAATTCAGAAGTATTTGTCCTATTTTCGCTAAGTTTATTCTTGGCCTTCTTTATATCCATTAAACGAAGGGGATGATCAACGAATTATTCTTTTAAATTTATTCATAACATTCAATTTTTAAATGATTATTTTTACGGCCTGTAAAAGCAAAATCAACTTTAATTGAATCAATTCATTACTTATCAGTCTATTCTTAAAAGCACTATTTATTTATTGCTTATTAGCCTTTTCTTGATCAATACTGTTTCCAATTTTCAAGGGTTAAAAGGTGCTGATTCTGAATTCATTGAAATGTGTACTGGTGGTGAAAAAGAGTCAGGTGAAGAAGATAATAAAAAAGAAGAAGGTGATAAATACCTATTTTGTCTAATGGCTTCCGATTTTGATTTGCAAGAGTTTATTGATTGTAATTCCCATAATGAAATGCTGATTATTCTACATCATAGCGAAATTACAACTCCGCCTCCGGAGTTTGTTGGATGATAAAGTTGTTTTCAATTCTTTGAAGACTGATTATTCCAAATTGGAATAGTTCAAATAACAAATTATACAATTGAATTAGTCGAAAGTATTGCAAATACTATTTCGCAAATAGATTATAAAGATGAAGAAGATTTTTAAATTAGATTTCTCCAATTTTAAAGGAGATATGCTCGGTGGTATTACCGCTGGAATTGTTGCTCTACCATTAGCCTTAGCATTCGGAGTTAGCTCTGGATTAGGACCAAGTGCAGGGTTATATGGTGCGATTTTCGTTGGTTTTTTTGCTGCACTTTTTGGTGGTACGAATACGCAAATTTCCGGACCTACAGCTCCAATGACTGCAGTTAGTATGGTTGTGATCGCAGGTATTATTGCTGCTTTTGATGGTGATGTTACTAATGCTTTACCTGCAATTTTAACGATATTTTTATTAGCGGGTTTAATGCAGATTGGTCTTGGTTTAATAGGCCTAGGGAAGTATATCAAATATATTCCTTATCCCGTTGTTTCTGGATTTATGACTGCAATCGGAGTTATAATTTTACTTACTCAGATACTTCCTTCCTTAGGTTATTACCCAAAAGAAGATGTGGAATATGTTAATCAATTTAAACCTCATGCCGAAGAAATTATTCTGGATAATATTTTAAAGGATGAAATGGATGAGGGGATTTTAGTACTTGAAGATTTTAAAGAAACGATCGATAGGGCTGAAAATATTACATCTGCACAAGTGCTTAAAGAATCACAAACATTGGCTAGTAAAGAAGCGTCAGGTGTGTTGGGTGCGATTAAAGTAATGCCTAGGGCAATTAAAAATATTGTTTGGTTGGAGTTCCTACTTGCCTTAGGTACTATTATTATTATTTATGGATTTAAACGGATAACGAAAGTTGTCCCCAGTACCCTTGTTGCATTGATAGTCATGTCAGGTATAGCATATGGCTTTGGACTTGATTATAGACCCATAGAAAAAATTCCGAGTGGATTACCATTACCCAATTTTAAAATTTTCACGGAGTTTAGGTTATCGAGTATTTCCCCCTATATTTTTACTGCACTCACATTAGCATTATTAGGAGCGATTGACTCTTTGTTGACATCCGTAGTAGCCGATAATATGACGAAAACAAAGCATAAGCCTAATAAAGAATTGATCGGACAAGGAATTGGAAATAGTGTAGCTGCTATTTTTGGAGGAATTCCAGGTGCAGGAGCAACGATCAGAACGGTTGTAAATATTAATGGAGGAGGAAAAACGAAACTATCGGGAATGATGGCTGGTGTTTTATTGATGATCGTTTTACTAGCATTAGGACCAATCGCATCTCAAATTCCCGCGGCAGTACTAGCTGGAATATTGATTACTGTTGGTATTGGAGTTATGGATTACAAAGGACTTAAAGCAATACCTTACATGCCTCGACCTGAAGTGATCATAATGATAGTAGTACTTGTTTTATCATCAGTCTGGAATTTGGTTTTTGCCGTTGGTATTGGTTTAGTTATCGCTTCTCTGATGTTTATGAAACAAATCGGAGATCTAACCGCAGATAGTTCGAATATTAAAGCGATCTCTAAAGAAGATGACTGGCCCGATGAGATTGATTTTCCTGAGAATTTTAAGTGTAAGGTTTTTATAAAGCATATTGCAGGTCCACTTTTCTTCGGATCTACAAGTGAATTTCAACAACTAATTAGACAGATTCCACATGAAGCTTCAGTTATCATTATTAGAATGGGAAAAATGCCGTATATGGATCAGTCAGGATTGTATGCCATGGAAGATATCTTAGTTGAACTGGTTAAAAATGGAAAGAAAATACTTTTGGTAGATACGATGGAACAGCCACGATATATGCTAGAACGTATTGATATTATACCAGACCTGATCCCCGAAGAACATCTGTTTGATAATTTTCAAGATTGCGTTCGCTGGGTTTCGAAAAATGTAAAAGTCGATGATGCTATAGTATGTTAGCTAAGATTTTCTTTTGGGACAGGACTTAATTATTCGATGAATTATATGTCAGTTGGTTTTAGCTGGAATATTCATAAAGAGTGAATTATCTCAGGCTTTTTGTGTGATTTTTCTAAATCTAAAACTTGTCACTAACCCTATAAATGAGAATAGTGCTAAGACCAATAGAACATAGTGGTGTCCTTGAGCTCCCGGATAACTATCAAGCAGGTATCCCATTAATGGACTCATAAATATATCTGGTGTATATCCGATAACAGACATTATTCCTACAGCTGTCCCAGTAGCTACTAGAGGGATGCCTGATTCTTGCATAATAGCAAAGTAGACTCCTCGTAATCCATAAACACCAACAAGTGTGCTTGTCATTATCAATAGAATTAGCCAAGCTACATTATCTAATAAACCAGACGATATCAATAGACCTCCAATCGTCATAAGCGTAAATGAGGCAATGATCACGTTAGATCCTGAATATTTATCAGCTAAGTATCCTGCCAGTACGGCGAATACCGGACGCATCCATATCGCTGCAGTCCCTACACTTGCAGCTTTTACTTCATCAAAACCAAGAACATCATAGGCATATAAGGAGATGTCATCTGTTATTTTATAGGCTACATAAGCACAGATAATAATAATTGCCTGCATCCATATTGTTGGCTTTTTTATCAATTCAATAATTGTATTCAATGATGCTTTGTTCTTCCGTTCTCTTATTAGTAATTCTTTTTTAGGAATAAAATACCATGCCATAAAACCGACAATAAAAGTGATGGCGGTAACACTAAGAATTACATATTGAAAGGAGGCATTACGCTGTGTTGAAAATGAAACATCAAGTTCTGATGGGATGAGCCATGAAAATAAGATCAATGCTAAACTGGCAATGATGGCAGCAGTCAACCCTCTACCACCTTCGAGAAGACCAAATGCCTTTCCTTGAAAGGATTCACCTCCCCATTCGCGAGTTGCTCGAATTAGTGCAGCCCAAAACAAAAATATAGTAGTAAAACCCCAATAGGCATAGAGGAGCATAAGAACATCTGTGGAAGGTATCATGGCCATGATTAGTCCACCTAAACCTGTGGTCCATAAGGCTATTGCTATCAAACTTCGGGCATGAAAGCGATCAGCTAATGGTCCGCCAAAGAAATAAGATGCCATCGCTACGATCCCATACAAAGAAAAGAACAAGCCCAACTCTAAATTACTTATCTCAAATACCTGGAGTAATGTGGGGCGAAATACCCTAACGAGAACAAATGGCAAGAAGAAAATAACTTCTCCGGCTAAGACCAGCGAAAGAAGCGCTATAGATCTATTTTTACTTTCACCTTGTTTTATCATTCAATCCAAAAATAGGGAAAAGAAATTGGAGAAATTGGAGAGATGGAGAAATAAAAGAAAAGATATAGGGAGTTAAATATTTTGCTCCAGAATTCATTTTGGGGTTAAATAATAAAAGAAGTGAACCCTATTCAGGGATGGTCAATGGTCACCGTGCTCCGTGCTTCCAACTTCGAGCAATTTCTCACTCTTTCATTCTATCAGGAAGGTTTTCAAGTCGTTCCCACAACATCTCTTCCTTCCATTTGAAGTAATCTTCACCGTAGCCAACGCTTTTTTGAAGACTTGAAACTTTTGTGTCAATTAAGATTACTTCTTCATTGGAAAGCGATTTGCTTTTCTCCAGACTTTTACTGATCTCATCGACTTGCACATCAACTTTTGACTCCAGAATTCTCAGGTCTTCCTGGAATTGCGCTAATTTTGGATCAAAATGATTCTCAATTATTCGCTTTGCTGATTCCCTTCCATGGTCTCTCGATTCCTTTATATTTCCTCTACCAGTCACTGCATTTCCTAAAGCGAATACGTGATCATATCCAAGAATTCTGCATCCTCCAATACCTGTAGTGCTTAATAGATCCTTTTTAATTGGAACTCCCTTTATTTGTTCGGGTAGACTACCAATAGAAGAGATGACCATCGAACTTTTAAAATCAAATTCACTTCCGGCTATTGGAATAGACTGCCCATCTTTCACCTCTGTTTTTTGAAATACAATACCAGTCAATATATCCTTTTCTACAATGCTTCCTACCGGGATACTATTTGGACTAAAATTAAATTTATATCTATTCTTAGTGATATTCAACATTTTCTCAGATACTTGTCGCGCCTTCTCTCTTTGACTATCATCATTGTATGGTTTTAAGGGCATATCCTGTGCTGTTTTTCGGTAAAAGAGTGTAGCTCCTTTTAAGCCAAGATCCTTCATGCTTAAGTTGTGTTTATCTAAAACACGGTCAATTCCTCTTTCTAGAGTAAAGATATCTTCCTTTATCCCTTTTTTGAGTAAAGCACGTTGAACGCTTAGTATTTGTACGATCTTGATAACATCTATTGAGGCAAGTCCACCACCAATAACAATAGCGTTATCCGGTAAATCAAAGTTTGGACCTGTATATTTTTTTTCGTGACAATGATTAAACCATTTGATCAATTGATTTTGATAAATAACACTTTTGTTTGTGAACTTTTCAATTCCGGGAATTGACAACTGTCTATCGTTCCATGCACCAATAGCCAGCAATACGGCCGAAAATCCCCAATCTTCTACAATTTGTTTAAAATCCAGCTCTTTGCCCAAACGAACGGATGGGACAAAGCGAATATTAGGGTGTTGAAGCTTTTGATCGATAGCACCTTCTTCCTTGTCCCTTAATTTAACATGCCATTTTGGAAGTCCATCCTCAATTTTACCATAAGGTAAAGGCATTTGGTCAAAAACAACGATCTTAAATCCTTTGTTTGCTAGTTGATATGCCGCCTCAGAACCAGCCACCGAACCTCCGATTATTGCAATATAGTGTTGGCTTGCTTCATTCATTATTTACTGATTATTAAGTATATACATCGGCAAAATAGAACATAATACTAGGAAAGAAAGTGATAAGAATTACAGAATTAGAATAAAACTATTGTTTAATTCTAATTGATCTGTTCCTTAAAAAAAACGTAAATAGATAGAGACTAGTCTTCAATCATTTGCATTTCCTTATATCGTTTTGGATAGTCGAAAAACTCCATTGTACCAGACCCCGGAGAAACCTTTTCCCAAGTGTCTACATCAAAGTTTATTTTGATGATCCCACAGGTTGGAATATTACCCAGCGTATCTCCGGTTAACACATTGGCTAAATTAGTTAGACCAGGGTTATGACCGAATATCATCACCTTTTGAAATTTATCAGGCATGTTGTCAATAATATTCAACATTGTTCCATGATCAGCGTGATACATGCTATGGGCTTCTTCGATCAAAGAATGATCATAAGCAAACTCTTTTGCAAAATATTCAGCCGTGGATATAGCTCTATTGGCAGGGCTTGATACAATGAGATCAAACTCTTCACCTTTATCTTTTAATTTTTTGGCTAGAAAAGCAGCAGCCTTATTTCCACGGTTATTAAGAGGGCGGTCAAAATCATTTATGTTTTCAAACTTCCAACTTGATTTAGCATGTCTGTTTATGAACAATGTCTTCATATGTAAACGCTTTGGATTATTTATATTTGTACTAAAATATTATCAATAGTAAAAATACAAACCTTTGTTAAAATTGCATCATTTTATTACAATCATTTCTTTTCTAACTTCTTTCACGCTGTTTGGGCAGAATTTTGTAGAAAATGGAAGTTTTGAAGGTATGAAATTTCGCAATGAAATTAATCAAGTAGAAAATGGATTTGCTCAATTAAAGTTGTTGGAAGATTTCTCATGGTTGCCCTTTTCTCCAGAAGATGTGAAAGTATATTTTGAGAAGGGAGAAAGTAAGTACGCAGCAATAAATATCAGTCGGAATGAATACGTGCAAACGCAGTTTTGTTGTTTTCCTACTAAAGGACTTGAATATGAAGTGAAGGTAACTACGCGACTTAATGAGTTTTCAAAGAATGGAATAAGCTACATTAGGGCTTATTTATTAACTAAGCCTTATGAACCAGGTAAAGAGCTTGATGTTTTACAAGAATTAACTTTAACGTTTGATTCACAAACAAATGATTGGAAAGAGATTTCTTCAACCTTTATTTCTAAGGGAGAAGAACGCTATATTTTGATAGGTAGTAAAGATGATACTAAGGCAGATATTCTTGTTGATATCAACAATGAAGGTTTTCAAGATGATATTGTATTGGATTTACAAAGTATTGCAGTTCGTTTATATTCAGGACAAAAGGAGAACATAAAAGGGGCTAAGAAGGTTGAATTTTAACCTTTTACAGGTTGATAACTATGTTAAAAACCCCATAGGTAAAGGCTTTCAACAGTAATTTATCTTTTTAATTTTGTTGTTGTACGGGATAACATTCCAAAAATTTATGGCAGAAGTAAAGTATACAGAGGATAACATCCGTTCCTTAGATTGGAAAGAACATATTCGATTACGTCCGGGTATGTACATTGGGAAACTAGGTGATGGTACAGCGCAGGATGATGGTATCTACGTTCTTCTCAAGGAGATAATAGATAACTCTATTGATGAGTTTGTGATGGGGAACGGTAGAAAGGTCGAGATTGAGATCAATGAAGGTACAGTTAGCGTCAGAGATTATGGACGAGGAATTCCTTTAGGAAAAGTGATCGATTGTGTTTCAAAGATCAATACAGGAGGGAAATACGATTCAAAAGCGTTTAAGAAAACGGTTGGACTTAACGGTGTAGGTAGCAAGGCGGTTAATGCATTGTCCTCACAATTTATAGTTCATAGTTTCCGAGATGGGAAAAAGAAGGAAGCTGAGTTTGATACAGGAGTTCTTTTAAGTGATGATAAAATTTCAGAGACTGATCAGGCAGATGGGACATGGATAGAGTTTAAACCCGATCCATCAATTTTTAAAAACTTTAAATACCAGATTCCATTTATTGAGAAACTTATTTGGAATTATTGCTATTTAAATCGTGGCTTAACCATTGAATTCAATGGCGAAAAGTTCTCATCCAAAAATGGATTGAAGGATTTCCTTGAGAACAACATGAATGGAAACCCTCTTTATCCGATCATTCATTTGGAAGGGGATGATATTGAAGTAGCATTTACTCATACTACATCTTATGGTGAGGATTACAGTTCCTTCGTAAATGGACAGCATACTACACAAGGAGGAACGCACCAAAGTGCCTTCAGGGAAGCCATTGCAAAAACGATAAAGGATTTTTTCGGTAAAAATTACGACGCTGTCGATATCCGTCAGTCCATCTTTGCTGCAGTTAGTGTAAAAGTGATAGAACCAGTTTTTGAATCGCAGACTAAAACAAAGTTAGGTTCGCAAGAGATCGAACCAGGAGGGAAGTCAGTAAGAGCTTTTATCGGTGATTTCTTAAAAGAGAAACTCGATAATTTTCTTCACAGAAACCCGGCTATTGCGGGCGTGATCGAAGATAAGATCAAACGATCAGAAAAAGAGAGAAAAGAACTTTCAGGAATTAGAAAGCTAGCAAGAGAAAGAGCAAAGAAAGCCAACTTGCATAACAAGAAATTACGAGATTGCCGTGTTCATTACAATGATCAGAAGCATGATCGTAGAATGGAGAGTTCTATTTTTATAACGGAGGGCGATTCAGCAAGTGGATCGATAACAAAGTCGAGAGATGTAAATACCCAGGCGGTATTTAGCTTGAGAGGGAAACCGTTGAACTCTTTTGGCTTATCTAAGAAAGTTGTCTATGAAAATGAAGAATTTAACCTTATTCAAGCTGCCTTAGATATAGAGATCGATCTTGATAACCTAAGATATAACCAAGTGGTGATCGCAACAGATGCCGATGTAGATGGAATGCATATCCGTTTGCTTATATTAACTTTCTTCCTTCGATTTTTTCCTGAATTGGTAAGTAAAGGGCATGTGTATATTCTACAGACACCCTTATTTAGAGTTCGTGACAAAAAGAAAACCTTCTATTGCTATTCAGATGAAGAAAAAGTAAGTGCCTTGAGGAAATTAGGAAAGAACGCTGAGCTTACCCGATTTAAAGGACTTGGAGAGATCTCGCCTGATGAGTTTAAAAACTTTATTGGGCCAGAAATAAGATTAGAGCAGGTTACGCTTGACCATGAGTCAAAAATTGATGAGATATTGGAGTTTTATATGGGTAAAAATACGCCTACCCGTCAAGAATTCATTATCAATAACCTGAAGGTTGAAAAAGACATGATTGAAGAAGAAGTGTAAAGGAGATTGTAAATGAGCGAAGAGAAAGAAGAGAAAAATCAAAATATTAACGAAAGTAAGAGTGATAGTTCTATCATTCCTTTATCGGGAATGTTCAAGGATTGGTTTTTAGATTACGCTTCCTATGTAATATTAGAAAGGGCTGTTCCAGCTCTTATGGATGGTTTTAAGCCTGTGCAGCGTCGAATCCTCCACAGCATGCATGAGTTAGAAGATGGACGCTACAATAAGGTGGCTAACCTTATTGGAAATACGATGAAGTATCACCCTCATGGAGACATGTCAATTGGTGATGCCTTAGTTCAGGTAGGACAGAAGAACTTGCTTATTGATATGCAGGGTAACTGGGGAAATATTTTTACTGGCGACCGGGCAGCAGCTTCGAGATACATTGAAGCACGACTGACGAAATTTGCACTTGACGTTGTTTTTAACAAGAAAACAACCAATTGGTTGTCATCTTATGACGGAAGAAATAAAGAGCCAGAATTTTTACCAGTTAAGTTTCCTTTATTATTAGCACAAGGTGCAGAAGGTATCGCAGTAGGAATGGCGTGCAAGATCCTACCTCATAATTTTATTGAGCTGATCAGTGCATCTATAGATATTTTAAAAGGTAAAAATCCAAAGGTATACCCTGATTTTATTCAGGGAGGTCAAGCCGATTTTTCACAATATAATGATGGCTTAAGAGGAGGGAAGATTCGGGTCAGAGCTAGGATTCGACAAGAGGATAAAAAAACACTGATCATTCATGAGATTCCTTTTGGAACGACAACCTCCAGTCTTATTGATTCTGTGATCAAGGCCAATGGAAAAGGAAAGATCAAGATTCGAAAAATTGAAGATAACACAGCTGAACATGTTGAGATCGTAGTGCATCTTCCTGCCGGTATTTCGCCAGATAAATCTATCGATGCTCTCTATGCGTTTACCGATTGTGAAATCTCTATTTCTCCGAACGCTGCAGTCATTATTGACGACAAGCCAAAGTTTGCAGGGGTTTCTGAAATTCTGAAATTTTCGACTCGGCAAACACTTGCTATATTAAAGAAAGAGCTGGAGATACGTAAAGGTGAATTGGAAGAGAACTGGCATTTTTCTTCTTTAGAAAGGATCTTTATTGAAAAGAGGATCTATCGTGATATAGAGGAAGAAGAAACATGGAAAGGGGTGATTTCAGCCATAGATAAAGGCTTAAAGCCACATATTAAGCACCTTAAAAGAAAGATCACGGAAGAGGATATTGTTCGTTTGACTGAGATAAAAATTAAACGAATATCTAAATTTGATTCTTTTAAAGCGGACGAGGTTATTCGGAAAATTGAAGACGAGCTAAAAGTAGTTGAGAAAAATTTAAATAACCTTGTTGAATATGCTATCGCTTATTTCAAGCGTCTTAAGGAGAAGTATTCAGCTGGTAAAGAACGAAAGACGGAAATTAAAGTTTTTGACACCATCCTTGCCAAGAAAGTAATAGTAGCGAATAAGAAACTCTATGCTAATTTAAAGGAAGGGTTTATTGGATGGTCGTTGAGAAAGGATGAGTTTATAGCTGATTGTTCTGAAATTGATGACGTAATTGTATTTACTGCAGATGGTGAGATGCTTGTAACGAAAGTAGCCGATAAGAAATTTATTGCCAAGAATATTCTCTATGTTGGTTTATGGAAAAAAGGAGATAACAGGACTATTTATCATCTGATCTATCAGGATGGTAAGGGCGGTCCCTCTTTTATGAAGCGCTTTGCTGTAAAATCGATAACAAGAGATAAAATGTACCCTATGACCAAAGATCGGCCAGGGTCTAAGGTGCATTATTTAACGGTTCATCCCAACGGAGAAAGAGAGATTGTTACGATCCATTTACGACCAAGAAATCATTTGAAAAAACTTCGTTTTGAGATCGATTTTAGTGAATTGATCATAAAAGGAAGAGCCTCTATGGGAAATAGAGTAACGAAGGAATTGATCAGTAAAGTAGTCCAGAAAGAAGTTGGGGTTTCTACGCTTGCCGCTCGAAAAATATGGTACGATGAGGTTGTAGGCCGATTGAATGATGAAGGAAGAGGAGAATTACTGGGGTCATTTAAAGGAGGAGATAAGATCCTGACTATATATAGTGTTGGTGCTTATCGATTAACAAATTTTGACCTTGCCAATCGCTTTGATGATAATTTAATACATATTGAGAAGTGGAACCCTGAACACCCTGTATCTACTGTATACCTGGAGCCGGATAAAAAACTACATTATGTTAAGCGCTTCCTTTGTGATGTTAGCAGTGGAAAAATGGTTCCGTTCATTACGGAAAAGGATGGTGCAGTAATGGATGTAGTAAGTACTGATTTTAACCCAAGAATTAAGATCTCCTATTCTAAACGATATAGAGAAACTAAAAACCTTCCTGATAAGGTAATTGAATTGAAAGACTTTATTGAGGTTAAAGGCTTGAAGGTTTTAGGAAATCAATTAACGAAACTTCCTGTAAAAGACATCACACTACTAGCGCCTAATGATAAAGAAACCTGGGAGAATATAGAAGTGGAAGAGGAACTTCCTATAGATACTGAAAGCAGTAAGCCTGTTACAGAAGAAACGCCTGAGGTGGAGTTTGAAGTTGTAGATACGACAACTGATACTTCAGTAGAAGTAGACAGTAGTGAGAAGAGTGAAGAAGTCGAATTTATAATCGAGCCTTCAACAAAAGAAGAGGCTAAACCTAAAAAGGAAGCGAGTAAAAAAAAAACCTCTCCAATAGATGAAGATGAAGATGATGAGGAGCAAATGACTCTATTCTGATTCTACAGTATCAAAATGTTCTGCTAGAACGTTATATACTTCATAGTAGGCAAACATTTTATGCCGTTGATCTGCATTGTCATCCATCATGCTTTTAAAATTGGAATAATCCAAATTTTCGACGAGTATACTCATCAATTTTTTGTATTCCTCTTTTAAAAGTTTGAGACGAAATTTGTAATCAGCATTTTCCTTAAAAATAATCTTTGGGTTCTCAAGGTCGATCAATTGAAGTACATTTTCTAAATCCTTTTCAACTCTGGCACGGAGCCAAAATATTTCATCATTTTCGTAATCTTTAACTATTGCAAAATACCCGAATTTTGTAAATAACCACATAATTATTGTATCACGATTTCCTTAAAGGTAAGTCATAATCCTCAATTTTTCAAGTATTTAAACTTTCTGTTTGATCTTTTTATTACTAGATGTTAATAGTAAAGAATATAAAATTCGAAATTTAAATGTGTAACAAGCTATGGAAAGTCCTTGTTTAAGATCAAAAGAACCAAGGGTAATATTTCCTAAAATGCTTAAGAGTTAGTGGCTTTAAATTAGTATTTTTGCAAAATAATATTAAATAAAATAAATCAATTATGGCTCAAATTACATTAGGAGGGAATCCTATAAATACAATTGGAAATTTACCAGCAGTAGGATCTATGGCTGCTGATTTTACACTTGTTAAAGATGATTTTACTAGCGCTTCTTTAAACGATTTTAAAGGTCAGAAAGTAATCCTAAATATATTCCCTAGTGTTGCAACTGGAATATGTTCAGCCTCTGTAAGAAGATTTAATGATGAAGCTTCTAAATTGGAGAACACAAAAGTTCTTTGTATTTCAAGAGATCTTCCTTTTGCACAACAAGGTTTTTGTGCTTCTGAAGGATTAGAAGATGTTGTTAATTTATCTGATTTTGTTGACGCTTCATTTGGAAAAGATTATGGTCTTTTGATCAATGATGGAAAATGGAATGGTCTTTTGTCAAGATGTGTTGTAATTCTTGATGAAGAAGGGAAAGTGATCTATACTGAACAAGTTCCGGAAATAGCTCAAGAACCAGATTACGAAAGTGCAATAGCTGCTTTATAACAGCTGCTCTACAATACTAGTTAAAAACCACCTTCGGGTGGTTTTTTTTATGAAAACAGTTGGGGTTTTATCAATATCATTAAGTAATGTATGCTATAGCTTGGTATAACCTTAAATGGCTTCTTTATTTGTACGATAGAATTAGTTATCCGATTTAATGTGATAAGAAAAAGAGCCTTAACGGCTACTTACGACTCAATTCAACTACATTTGCGACTTTAATAGAATAAATGACATTCAAAGAACTAGAATTAGATGATGCACTATTAGATGCATTAAAAGAAGAAGGATATACACATCCAACACCTATTCAGGAACAATCTATACCCATGTTATTGCAGGGGAAGGATTTACTTGCTTGTGCACAAACGGGGACAGGAAAAACGGCTGCATTCGCATTGCCGATCTTGCAACAACTCAATAAAGCACGTCAAGAAGGAAATCGAAAGCATAAAGTCAGTGCACTTGTTGTAACTCCAACACGCGAATTGGCAATCCAAATTGCAGAGAGCTTTAC
>JAUVAY010000101.1 GCA_030591505.1 Flavobacteriales bacterium
GATCACAACTTGGTTGACAAGTCAGCAGAGAAGATCGTAAAAACAGTGAAGTCAACAGGTGCGGTTATTAGTGGTCCAATTCCACTTCCAACCAACAAAAAGATTTACACTGTTTTAAAATCACCTCACGTGAACAAGAAAGCGCGTGAGCAATTCCAATTGAGTGCACATAAACGTTTGTTGGATATTTACAGTTCTACATCAAAAACTGTTGATGCGCTAATGCGTTTGGAATTGCCGAGTGGAGTTGAAGTAGAAATTAAAGTATAATTTAATAATAAATAAAAATGCCCGGTTTAATAGGAAGAAAACTTGGAATGACTAGTATCTACGATGCCAATGGTAAGGCCATACCATGCACGATGATAGAGGCTGGTCCTTGCGTTGTAACGCAAGTCAAAACCATCGAAAAAGATGGATACGAGGCGGTTCAGTTGGGATATGGAGACCGAAAGGAGAAAAATACCCCTAAATCGTTACGTGGACATTTTAAAGCGGCCGGCACTGATCCCAAAAAGAAACTCGTAGAGTTTGATGGGTTTGCAGATGCAAAAATCGGAGACGAAATAACCATTGACATGTTTGCTGAAGGTGAATATGTAGATGTTGTTGGAACTTCAAAAGGGAAAGGATTTCAAGGTGTTGTAAAACGCTGGAATTTCCAAGGAGTTGGAGATGCGACCCATGGTCAGCATAACCGATTACGTGCCCCAGGTTCTATTGGTGCAGCATCTTACCCTGCTCGTGTTTTTAAAGGCATGAAAATGGGTGGACGAATGGGTAATGATCGTGTTACTTCACAGAATTTAGTCGTTCTAAAAGTACTAGCTGATAAGAATATCATTTTGGTAAAAGGATCCGTTTCCGGACCTAAGAATTCATTTGTAATTGTTAAGAAATAATGAGAGTTAAGATTATTGACATACAAGGAAAGGAGACCGGAAAAACCGTAACACTTAATAAAACGGTGTTTGAGGTCGAGCCAAATGATCATGCTATTTACCTAGAGGTAAAGCATTATATGGCTAACCAACGTCAAGGTACTCACAAATCGAAAGAAAGAGGTGAGGTTACTGGAAGTAGACGTAAGATCAAGAAACAAAAAGGTTCAGGTACTGCGCGTGCAGGGGATATAAAAAATCCATTGTTTAAAGGTGGAGGACGTGTTTTTGGTCCGGAACCTCGCGATTACAGTTTTAAACTGAATAAAAAAGTAAGACGCCTCGCTCGCGTTTCAGCACTTTCGTATAAGGCACAAGCAAAATCGATTTCTGTTTTAAATGAGATCAATTTTGATGCTCCTCAAACAAAGCAATATGTTGAAATGTTGAAGAATTTGAAGTTGGATGACAAAAAGACTTTGTTCGTAGTTAATGAACAAAATAAAAATCTATATTTGTCCTCCCGAAATTTGAGGGGTACAAAAGTTGTAACTGCCAATATGTTAAGCACTTACGATATAGTTGATTGTCAACAAATCGTATTTGACAGCAATGCAGTTGCTGAAGTTGTAAATAATTTAAAAGCGTAGACGATGAGTACCGGTATATTATTAAAGCCCGTGTTGACTGAAAAAATGACCAGGGACAGCGAAACGCTAAATGTTTATGGTTTTATTGTTGATCGAAAAGCCGACAAAGGCAAGATCAAGAGAGCCGTTGAGAGCATGTATGGTGTGAAAGTAACTTCTGTAAGAACGATGAATTACTTAGGTAAGGTTAAGAAGAAGCACACTAAGACTACTATCCAGACTGGTAGAACAAACTCTTATAAGAAAGCGATTGTTAAATTGGTTGATGGTGACACCATTGATGTATTCAATAACATTTAAAAGAAGAAATAATGGGTGTTAGAAAATTTAGACCAATCACTCCCGGACAAAGACATAAAGTTTTGTCCGATTTTGCCACAGTGACTGCAAAAGGTCCAGAGAAATCTTTGGTAAAAGGAAAGACTAAGTCGGGAGGACGAAATAATGATGGAAGAATGACCATGCGCTACATAGGTGGAGGTCATAAGAAGAAACATCGTTTTGTTGATTTTAAAAGAAATAACTTCGATATTCCTGGTACGGTTAAAACGATCGAATATGATCCAAACCGTTCTGCTCGTATCGCGTTGATTTACTTTGCTAATGGTGATAAGCGATATATTGTTGCTCCTCACGGATTAGAAGTTGGCCAAACGATTGTTTCAGGTGATAATGTTGCTCCGGAAATTGGAAATACAATGCCAATGGCAAAAATTCCACTGGGTACATTGATTCACAATATTGAGTTAACTCCTGGAAAAGGAGGGATTTTAGCAAGAAGTGCTGGTGCATATGCACAATTGGCTGCGAGAGAAGGGAAATACGTAACAGTAAAACTTCCTTCAGGTGAAACACGTTTGATCTTGACAAGATGTCTTGCAACAATTGGAACAGTATCTAATTCTGAGCATAACCTACAGGTTTCCGGTAAAGCTGGAAGATCTCGTTGGCAAGGAAGAAGACCTCGTGTTCGTGGTGTAGTAATGAATCCTGTTGATCACCCGATGGGTGGAGGTGAAGGAAAAAGTTCTGGAGGGCATCCGCGTTCTAGAAACGGTATTCCAGCTAAAGGTTTTAAAACTCGTAGTAAAACGAAGTTTTCGAATAGATACATAATTGAAAAACGTAAGAAATAAGAAGTTGTTATGAGTAGATCGCTAAAAAAGCCACCATTTATACACTACAAGTTATTCAAGCGTGTAGAGGAAGCTCAAAGCTCTGGTAAGAAATCAGTTATTAAAACCTGGTCAAGAGCATCAACCATTAGTCCTGAATTTGTCGGTTTAACCGTAGCAGTACATAATGGTAAAAAATTCATACCTGTTTTCTGTACAGAAAACATGGTTGGACATAAATTAGGAGAATTTGCCCCAACTCGAAATTACAGAGGTCACGGTGGTAGAAAAGATAAAGGTAAAAGATAAAAAGAAGATATGGCTTCTCGTAAAAAAGTAAAAGCGGACAAACTAAAAGAAGAAAGGAAAGATATCAGCATTGCAAAGCTGAATAACTGTCCTACTTCGCCTCGCAAAATGCGATTGGTAGCAGGTATGGTTCGTGGTAAAAATGTAATGGATGCAATTAACATCCTTAAGTTTACTGGTAAAGATGCTGCACGTAAATTAGAAACCCTGGTTGTTTCAGCTATTTCCAATTGGGAAGAGAAAAACCAAGGTAAAAGTATCGAAGACGAAGATGTAATAATAAAAGAGATTTATGTTGATAGTGCACGTATGTTGAAAAGACTACGTCCTGCACCACAAGGTAGAGCTCACCGTATTCGTAAAAGATCTAATCACGTAACAGTCATTTTAGACAGTATCAAATAAGCATAAGATGGGACAAAAAACAAATCCAATAGGAAATCGCTTAGGCTTCATTCAAGGATGGGAATCTAACTGGTACGGTG
Source organism: Flavobacteriales bacterium (assembly GCA_030591505.1). Lineage (GTDB taxonomy): Bacteria > Bacteroidota > Bacteroidia > Flavobacteriales_D > JAHECK01 > JAHECK01. Next base: position 3,441 of record JAUVAY010000101.1, read on the forward strand.
GTAAAGACTACTCGGCTAAGTTGGTGGAGGATGATAAGATCCGAAAGTATCTTAACGAAAGATTGAAGAAAGCAAGTATCTCTAAGATCATCATTGAGCGAACACTAAAACTAGTTACGATCACTATCAATACTGCTCGTCCTGGTGTTATCATCGGAAAAGGTGGTGCTGAAGTTGATAAACTAAAAGAAGAACTTAGAAAGCTAACAAGTAAAGAAGTACAAATAAACATTCATGAGATCAGACGTCCGGAATTAGATGCAAAATTAGTTGCTTCTGGAATTGCTCGTCAGATCGAAGGTCGTATTTCATACAGAAGAGCTATCAAGATGTCTATCGCATCCACTATGAGAATGGGTGCTGAAGGTATTAAAGTTACCATCTCTGGTCGATTAAATGGAGCAGAAATGGCGCGTACCGAGTCGTATAAAGACGGTCGTATTCCTCTTCATACATTCCGAGCTGATATTGATTATCATTTAGGCGAGGCATTGACCAAGATGGGAATGATAGGTATTAAAGTATGGATCTGTAAAGGTGAAGTGTTCGGTAAGAGAGATCTTTCTGCACAATTTACACCAAAGACAGCCAAAGGTGGTGGAGCAAATAAGCCACGAGGTAGAAAAAGAAAATAAGAATATAATTTAAGGTTAATAAGATAAGTTATGTTACAGCCAAAAAGAACGAAATTCCGAAAAATGCAAAAAGGCCGCATGAAGGGTAATGCCCAACGTGGTGCTACAATTGCTTTCGGCTCTTTCGGCCTTAAAAGTCAGGAAGAAGGCTGGATCACTTCCAGGCAAATAGAAGCAGCGCGTATAGCGGTTACCAGATATATGAAAAGGGAAGGACAGGTTTGGATTCGAATCTTTCCAGATAAACCAGTTACCTCAAAACCAGCCGAAGTTAGGATGGGAAAAGGTAAAGGAGCACCCAGCCATTGGGTGGCCGTGGTTCGTCCAGGAAGAATAATGTTCGAAGCCGAAGGTGTGTCAAGAGAAGTTGCTCAAGAAGCAATGCGATTGGCTGCTCAGAAACTTCCACTTAAATGCAAATTTGTTGTTCGTAGCAATTACGAAGGATAATAGAAGGGAAAAATTATGAAGTATTCAGAAATTATAGAGATGACCTCGGAGGATTTAACTGATAAAATTCAGGAAATCGAAATCGTATTGAATAAAATGCGTATGGATCACACGGTATCCGAATTGGAAAACCCAATGAGTATTCGTTATTCCCGTCGATTCCTTGCGAAGTTGAAGACAGAAGAACAGAATAGAACAAATAAATAAAATGGGTTCGATGGAAAAGCGAAACTTAAGAAAAGAGCGAACTGGTATTGTTACCAGTGACAAGATGAACAAAACCATTTTGGTTTCTGTTGAACGTAAACTGAAACACAGTAGCTACGGTAAATACGTAAAAAGAACAAATAGCCTTATGGCACACGATGAAAAACAAGAGTGTGGTATTGGTGACCTTGTTAAGATTATGGAAACCCGTCCGCTCAGCAAAAATAAATGCTGGAGATTAGTAGAAATTATTGAACGAGCTAAATAAGTTAGAATAATGATTCAACAGGAAAGTCGTGTAAAAGTTGCCGATAACAGTGGAGCCAAGGAGGTACTTTGCATCCGTGTACTCGGAGGTACCCGAAAAAGATATGCTTCAATAGGTGATCAAATTGTTGTTACAGTTAAGGACGCAGTTCCTTCAGGAACAGTTAAACAAGGAATGGTTACTAGAGCTGTCGTGGTTCGTACTAAAAAAGAAGTACGAAGAAGTGACGGATCTTATATCCGTTTCGATGACAATGCGGTTGTATTGCTAGGTACAGGTGGAGAAATGCGTGGAACACGTATTTTTGGACCCGTAGCACGTGAATTACGTGATAAGCAATTCATGAAGATTGTTTCGTTAGCTCCAGAAGTAATCTAAACGCCTAAAAAGAGTAAAAATGAAAATGAAATTTCATATAAAGAAAGGAGACCTTGTAAAGGTTATTTCAGGGAACCATAAAGGCGAACAAGGCCGGGTTCTTGAAATACTTGGGGAAAAAAACCGAGCATTGATTGAAAGTGTGAACATCGTTAAACGACACACAAAACCGAGCGCTCAGTATCCCGAGGGAGGAATTATAGAAAAAGAAGGTTCTATCCATATTTCTAATTTAATGCTTATTGACCCAAAAACTAGTGAACCTACTAGAACTGGACGTCAAAAAGATGAGAATGGGAAGATGACTAGAGTTTCAAAAAAATCAAAGGAGGTAATTAATGTCGTATAGACCAAGATTAAAAGATCGGTATAACGAAGAAATAGTACCGTCTTTGCAGAAAGAATTCAACTATAAAAGCGTAATGCAAGTTCCTAAGTTAAGTAAAATAGTACTTAACCAAGGGGTTGGAGAAGCAACATCTGATAAAAGATTAGTTGATTTCGCTATAGAGGAAATGTCAAATATTTCCGGACAAAAAGCAGTTGTAACTTATTCTAAAAAGGATATATCAAATTTCAAATTGCGTAAAGGGATGCCAATTGGTGCAAGAGTTACGCTTAGAGGAATTAAGATGTATGAATTTTTAGATCGTTTGATCTCATCAGCTTTACCAAGAACCCGTGACTTTCGTGGGGTAAAAAGTAAGTTTGATGGTCGTGGAAATTACACTTTTGGTGTAAAAGAGCAAATCATATTTCCTGAGATCAACATTGATAAAGTAAATAAGATCACCGGTATGGATATAACACTTGTTACATCTGCCCCTACCGATGAAGAGGCAAAATCATTATTAAAGAACTTTGGATTTCCATTTGCAAATTAAAAGATTATGGCAAAAGAATCAATGAAAGCGCGTGAGCGCAAAAGAGAAAGGTTAGTAGCTAAGTATGCTGCTAAACGAGCTGAATTAAAAGCAAATGGTGACTGGGATGCACTACAAAAACTCCCTGCAAATTCATCGAAGGTTCGTTTACACAACCGTTGTCAGTTAACGGGTCGTCCTCGTGGTTACATGAGACAATTCGGAATTTCTCGTGTTACATTTAGAGAGATGGCATTATCTGGTAAAATACCGGGTGTTAAAAAAGCCAGTTGGTAATAATAAAATTTAAAGAAAATGATTACTGATCCAATAGCAGATTATCTAACTTATATAAGAAATGCACAAAGTGTAGGTCATAAGGTAGTTGAGATCCCTGGTTCTAACGTAAAGAAAAGTATAACTAAGATCCTTCATGAAAAAGGATATATATTAAGTTATAAATTTCTTGAAGACGAAAAGCAGGGAATTATTAAGATTGCATTAAAGTACAATCGCGAAACAAAAGCAGGAGCTATTACTTCTATCCAAAGAGCGAGTAAACCAGGCTTAAGAAGATATGCAGGAGCCAATGATCTACCCCGTGTACTAAACGGTTTAGGTATAGCAGTTCTTTCTACTTCGAAAGGTGTTATGAGCGATAAAGAAGCCCGTAAAGAAAACGTGGGTGGAGAAGTACTTTGCTACGTTTATTAATTAAAAGAACGAAAAAGAAATGTCACGAATAGGAAAAAATCCAGTAAACATTCCTCAAGGCGTTGAATTCAACGTTTCTAAGGATAATGTTGTCACGGTTAAAGGTCCAAAGGGTGAATTGACCCTGGCGATTGATGATGCCGTTTCATTGGATATTGAAGATGGTGTAGTAAGTGTAAAGCGAAGGAATGATTCGAAAGATGATCGCGCAAAACACGGTCTTTACCGTTCTTTGATAATGAATATGGTCGTTGGTGTTACAGATGGTTACAAGATTCAACAAGAGTTGATAGGTGTAGGTTATCGTGCAAAAGTAAATGGAAATAAACTAGAGCTTGCTTTAGGATTTTCACACCCGATTATTATTCAATTACCAGATGAAGTAAAAGTTACTGCAGATACCCAAAAAGGGAAACCACCACTAATTACGCTTGAATCACATGACAAGCAATTAGTAGGTATGGTCGCTGCAAAAATCAGATCTTTTAGAAAACCTGAGCCATACAAAGGAAAAGGTGTAAGATATCTGGGAGAACAAATTAGACGTAAAGCCGGGAAAGCCGGAGCAAAATAAATTAATTGAGTCATGGCACTTAGTAAAGAAGATCGTAGACTTCGCATTCGAAGAAGAATTCGAAAAACAATTACTGGAAATGGGACTATTCCCCGTTTATCGGTATTCAGAAGTAATAAAGACATCTATGTTCAGTTGATCGATGATGAGCAGGGTAAAACCCTATTGTCAGGATCATCTTTGAAATTGGATGCTAAAGGAAAAACCAAGGTTGAGATTTCATTTGAAGTTGGTAAATCTATTGCTGTAAAAGCAAAAGAAGCGGGAATCGAACAGATCGTATTCGACCGTGGAGGTTATTTGTATCACGGACGTATTAAGTCTTTGGCTGACGGAGCTAGAGATGGAGGTCTTAAATTTTAAAAGATAAGATGGCAAAAGCAGCTAAAAGTAATATCAGAGCGATCGATCTTGATTTAAAAGATAGATTAGTAGCTATTAATCGTGTTACCAAAGTAACCAAAGGGGGACGTAATTTCGGATTTTCAGCAATTGTTGTTGTTGGAGATGAAAACGGAGTTGTTGGACACGGTTTAGGAAAAGCAAAAGAAGTTGTTGAAGCTATTTCGAAAGGAATGGATGATGCAAAAAAGAATTTGGTTCGCGTACCTATTTATAAAGGAACAATTCCTCATAAACAATTAGGTAAATTTGGTGGAGCGCGTGTATTGATAAAACCAGCCTCTTCGGGTACAGGAGTTATAGCCGGTGGTTCAATGCGTGCTGTATTAGAAAGCGTTGGAATCACTGATGTATTGGCAAAGTCTCAAGGTTCTTCAAACCCACACAATGTGGTAAAAGCAACTTTTGATGCCTTAGCTCAATTACGTGACGCACGTACTGTAGCACAGACTCGTGGCGTTTCTATGGATGTAGTATTTAATGGTTAAATAAAGTAATCATGTCGAAAATTAAAATTACTCAAGTAAGAAGTGTCATAGGCCGACCAAAAGACCAAAAGCTAACTATGGTAGCTTTGGGCTTAAAAAAAATGAATCAGTCGGTAGAGCAAGATTCAAGCCCACAAATTTTGGGTATGGTTCGAAAAGTGAACCACTTGGTAAAAGTTGAGAATATTTAAAGCATTGAAATAATGGATTTGAGTAACCTAAAACCTGCCGAAGGGTCGGTTAAAAACAAAAAAAGAATTGGGCGTGGAACCGGATCTGGTAGAGGTGGAACTTCTACACGTGGTCATAAAGGTGCAAAGTCCCGATCAGGATATAAACGTAAATTAGGATTCGAAGGTGGTCAAATGCCATTGCAAAGAAGGGTTCCTAAATTTGGGTTTAAGAACATTAATCGTGTTGAGTATACGGGAATTAACCTTGATACTATACAACAGATTGCTGAAGAGAAAAAAATAACTACTTTTACGCCCGCAATTTTCGTTGAAAATGGATTGGCAAGTAAAAACGACCTAATTAAGATATTAGGACGTGGAGAACTTAAAACTAAGGTCTCTGTTACTGCAAATGCTTACACAAAAACAGCGAAGAAAGCGATTGAAGATAATGGTGGTGAAGCCGCTATACTATAACTGTATATAGAGAATGAAGAATTTTATTGCAACACTGCAGCACATATGGAAGATAGAGGATTTGCGTAAGCGAATTCTTTTAACATTAGCATTGATATTGATCTATCGTGTAGGATCCTTTGTAATTTTGCCTGGAATTAACGCAGAAGCGATGGCCAGTGCAAATATTGGAGGAGGAGGTCTTGGAGAGATCCTCGCCTTGTTTACAGGTGGAGCCTTTTCAAGAGCTTCAGTTTTTGCATTAGGTATAATGCCTTATATATCTGCATCGATTATCATGCAGCTATTAGGTATCGCTATTCCATCTATTCAGAAATTACAAAAGGAAGGAGAAAGTGGCCGTCAAAAAATCAATCAGACAACTCGTTTACTTACGATAGCAATTACTGCAGTGCAAGCTCCAAGTTACTTGGGCTCTACAGTAGTAAATGTTCCTGGTGCAGTTGCTGATCCAAGTGTTTTTTGGTGGGTATCTTCAATCGTTATACTTACATCAGGAACATTATTTATAATGTGGTTAGGTGAAAGAATAACAGAGAAAGGAATTGGTAATGGTATTTCATTGATCATTATGATCGGAATTATCGCACGTCTACCAGCCTCTTTTATCCAAGAATTTGTAGGTCGAATTGATGGTGCAGGAGGAATGGTGATGTTACTTGTTGAAGTAGTAGTGTTATTATTGATCATTGCGTTTACTGTGGCACTTGTGCAAGCAGTAAGAAGAGTGCCTGTTCAATACGCTAAACGAATTAGTGGTATTCAGGGTATGGGTTCCGGTGCACGTCAGTTTATTCCTTTAAAAGTGAATGCAGCTGGAGTAATGCCGATTATCTTTGCTCAAGCGATTATGTTTGTACCGCTTTATATTGCACAAGCAGCTAACCAAGAGCCTGGATCATTCCTTATTGCTGTAGGTGATATTGGAGGATTATACTATAATTTATTATTCGCTATTGTAATCATATTATTTACTTATGTGTATACGGCAATCACCGTTAACCCTACACAAATGGCAGATGATTTGAAAAGAAACGGCGGATTTGTTCCAGGTATTAAACCTGGTAAAGCTACAGGAGAATTTCTTGATACTATCATTTCAAGAATTACACTTCCTGGATCTTTATTTACTGCGATCATTGCAATTATACCAGCTATCGCTATGGCAGCCGGAATTAAGCAAGGATTTGCAATATTTTATGGAGGAACATCATTGTTGATCATTGTTGGAGTTGTATTGGATACATTACAACAAATTGAAAGTCATTTATTAATGCGTCATTATGATGGATTGATGAAGTCTGGAAAGATGAGAGGGAGATCATCAACTGCTGCTGTTGGAATAACAGGATAATAGGTCACTTATGATCGATTATAAGACTGAAGAAGAAATTATAATACAAAGAGAGAGTTCTTTACTTGTTGGAAAAACCCTTGCTGAAGTAGCAAAACTTGTTCAACCAGGTGTTACAACACTTGAATTGGATAAGGTAGCTGAAGAGTTTATCCGTGATAATAATGCGATCCCAGGATTTAAAGATTATAACGGTTTTCCTAATACGCTTTGTACATCTGTTAATGAACAGGTAGTGCATGGTATCCCAAACAAAAAACCTTTGAAAGAAGGTGATATTGTTTCTGTGGATTGTGGTGTATTAATGAATGAGTTCTACGGTGATTCTGCATATACTTTCGCAGTTGGAGAGGTTAACGCCGAGATACAGCAGTTGCTCGACGTAACAAAAAAGTCCCTGATGCTTGGTTTAGAAGAAGCCATTGTTGGGAATCGAATAGGAGATATTGGTTATGCAATTCAAAAATATTCGGAGTCTTTTGGTTATGGAGTAGTAAGAGAGTTGGTTGGACATGGATTAGGTCGTTCGTTACATGAATCACCTGAAGTGCCTAACTA
>JAUVAY010000095.1 GCA_030591505.1 Flavobacteriales bacterium
CCATCCATATTATAGTCACCCATAGTGATGGAAGTGCTCCAAGTAGTATCTATTATCCCTGCACTAACGGAAATATTTGAAAATGTTCCATCCCCCAGGTTTTCAAATAAAAGGCATGCATTATCTTCATTTGTGGCTACAAAAATATCTCTGTCACCATCATTATCAATATCACCTGTACAAACTCCCGTTGTTTTAACGCTATCGGTTATTAAAAACCCAGCATTCAATGAAACATCTACAAAAACGGAAGCGCCAATATTTTCATAAAGCTTGTCCATTTCATCGCCTCCTGTAATATAAAGGTCAAGTAATCCATCGTTATTGTAATCGAAAAATGCGGCACCTCCACCCATTATATGTTCATCTAAATGCATATGATCAATTCCGGCTTCACTTTCAATTCTAGTAAAGTCTTGCGCAACTGTTGACCCTACGATGATCAGACTAAGAAATGTTATTGATAGAAAATACTTCAAATTATTATGGTTTAATGATTTAGAGACGAAAATATAATTAAAAATTAGATATAAAGAGCTTAATAATATATTTAAAAACAAAATAGAAAACTGTTAAAATTGCTGCTAAAATATTGAAAGCAACTCCTTTAAGGATTTAATCTGATAGGTTGCGTCTACATCTGTTGTGTAGCTCCCATCTCTATTAAAATATACGGTATCCATGCCGATATCAAGCGCCCCTTTTATATCTGCTTCAGGGTTATCTCCTATCATTATGCACTCATCAATGGAAGCAGAGATTTGTTCAAGTGTATAATTAAAGGCTTGTGGATGAGGTTTTTTAGCTCCTGCATGCTCAGAAGCAATAACGTGGGTAAAATATTGATTCAATTTACTGGCAGTCATCTTTATTTCCTGTATTTCTACAAAACCGTTCGTTAAAATATGCAAAGAATACTTCTCTTTTAAATAAACAAGAGCTTCGTGAGCGCCTTCTATTACATGCTTCTTTCTAGGGCTTTTGCTTAAATAAAGGGTGCTCATATCTTCAACAAGTACATCGTCATCTATTCCATATAGTTCAAGAGCTTTTCTAAAACGAATAGTTCTTAATACTTCTTTTTCAAGTTTTCCTACACGATAATCAGCCCAACATTTTTCATTGATCGATTTATAATTCAATAAGAATGCTGGAAATTCAGGGATACCTCTTTCTTTTAGTGAAAGTTCTTCATAGATCTCTTCTAAGGCGCTACTCGAATTGCGGTCGAAATCCCAAAGTGTATGATCAAGATCAAATATTAAATGCTTGTATTTTTTCATTAGTTAAGTAAATAGGCAATTCCACTTAAAAAGAAGGACCATACAATGACAGAGCTATACAAAAGAAATAGCATTTTCTTCTTTTTTATGTGATAATATTTTGCTGAAACAATTGAACAAATTGGTATTGAAATAAAGGGGAGTATTAAAAAAGCAAGACCGACCATTCCCATAGTGTTTTTTACTCTTACTAAAAGACGATTAATACGCGTAAACACCTTTTTCTTTTTTAAAGCGTTTTTTAATAAGGCTTCTTGTCTTTTTCTGATGGCCCTTTCAATAAAGTAAGAGGAGGTTTTGAAATAAAACGTTATTCCTATTAGTCCCCCCGTGATATTAATAATAACAGCAGTAAAAAAACTGTAATTATGCACATTCACAGATAGAAAAGGTACAAATAGAAATTTCACTGTACTTAATAGAATAAGATAGCTAACTATTAAAATATTCTCCATTAAATTAATCCCTCTTTTCGCCAAACGCCAGGTCTCCGGCGTCACCTAGTCCAGGTACAATATAAGACGTAGCAGTCATTTCATCATCGATAAAACCTAACCAAATTGTAACATTGCTATGCTCTGTATTTTTCTTAACATAAGCTAAGCCTTCCTTACTTGCAATAAGAGAAACGATATGAATGTGAGAAGGAGATCCTAATCCTTTTAAAGCGTTTAGAACGGTTACCATTGAAGCTCCACTAGCGAGCATAGGGTCTGAAATGATTAGAACTTTTCCATCTATTTCTGGAGAGCTCAAGTATTCGAGTTTGATAGAAAAAGAGTTCTCATTTTTATCATGCTTGCGATAGGCTGAGATAAATGCATTTTCAGCCTTATCAAAATAATTTAATAAACCCTGATGCATGGGTAGTCCGGCACGAAGAATAGTTGCAATAACCGGATTGTCCGTTGGGGTTAATACCTCAGCTTCTCCAAGTGGAGTTGTAACTTTTTTGTTTGAATAATTGAATGTTTTACTTATTTCGTAGGCAAATATTTCACCACATCTTTCAAGGTTTCTTCTAAAGCGCATGGCGTCTTTTTGAATTTGTTCATCTCGAATTTCAGCAACGAACTGATTAAAAATGGAGTTTGAACTTCCTAAAATATGCATCTGTTTATTCTTTAAGCCATCTAAGGTAAAATGGCAATTGGTTAATTTTCAGGTGTAAATATAGTTTTTCTTTTGCGCCGAATCGGCGATAAAAATCACCTAAGCTTGTATTGTCACTTCCTTCAAAATCCAATAGTAGATCTTGTCCACTGTGCTTTTTAATAGTTTCATTGATCAAGTAGAACATTGCTCTTTGCTCTCTTCCTTTTTCGCTTAATGATGAAAATAGAAATACTTTTCGCTGATTAAATGTTAGAAACAAGGCGCCACCTAGAAATGACTCCCCACTATATACTTCTACCAATTCAACGGCATCTTTTTTAAGACCTTCATTGTAAAGTGTTTCCAACAATTCGTAACTGATCAAATTGTTTTTAAGTTCTTTTGCTTTGTTTTCTTTAAAAGTAGCGATTAGATTATCCAGAGATTCTCCCTTTTTAACACTTAAGTTTTCCTTTTGCGTTTTTTTTATATTTCGCTGTGTATTCTTGTGAAAATTGCTAAATAACTCTTCGTATGGAAATGAAAGATCAAGCTCAAAATTTTTACGCAATTTTTCATCCGTGCGATTTTGATTGAATCTTAATGGGTTCTTGTCATTTAAGTTTAATTCCAGATAGGAATAATGAGATGATGCATATTCAATTACCTCTTTTAGAAGTGATTTAGAGACGGTCTTCTTTCCTATTAATCCGATTTGTTGAGTAAATTCTGGAGGGAATACATAGTTGAAACCCCATTTTTTTCTGGAGGGTAGGGGAAGAACAAATTCATAATCATTTACGATTAATGCATCCCAATTAGGGGATACAATATCAAGATACCAACTGGACGCATAGGGAAACCCATGAGGGTATGAAGAAATTGTTTGCTTCCATTTTTTAAGATCTAGCTGTGATCGAGTTAGGATGCTTAAGTTGTTCATGTAGCTGCTTTTTCCACTAAATGATCATACACTTTTCTCCAATCCTTCCAGAGGCCTTCATCACTTACTGTTTCATTATGCCAAAGGCTTATGAATAATCCATTCACTTCCTTTACATCAGCGATTAGTTCATCTATTATATCACAAGCTTGCTCTTGCGAGGTATTCATGTAAAATTTCAATGTGGCTTCCATAACGGCAAATGGATAAATTAGAAGTGTTGTCTTCTCTTCTCTATCAATGTCGTAAAACGGATAGGGTGTGCAAATGCTTGCTCTAAATCCAACTTCTGAAGCAAAACCCATAGAATAATCTTCCTTTATTTCATGTTGTATTAATCTTCTATAGGTTTCAGGCATATTTAGTATTAGAAAATGTTGCCTGCTTCTTACTACCTCAAACTTACTTATCATACTAAGACGCTCTATTTCTTTCCCAAGCTTCTCTGGTTTTTTATTAGAACCAAAAGAAGGATGAATCCCAATTTGAGATTTATCGGAAATAGATTTTATAAGAGACTGGAATTTTTTACTCCAAACAGGAACATTTTTATCATTCAGACCATAATCTGCTAATAGAAAAAAGTAAAGACTGTTTAAATTGTACTTTTCCTGTAAGTCCCATAGATATTGATAGTTATCATAAGGATCTTTCTTGTTGCCAATTAAAACACCTATTCTTCTATTAAGATTTTTAAAATTAAAGGTGAGAACGTCCTTTAAAGATGCTGCAACTGTTCTTACAAATCCTTTTTGGCGATAAGCCCATGCATTATCAATATCGACGGTATTTAAATACTCATATTTCGGTTTTATTATTTCTAATTCAGGAAATTTTTCTTCCAGCAGATCGTAAAGAAAATTCGCATAATAATTCACCATTGGTTTTCGTAGAAAGCCATTTTTAAATGCGAATGAATATTTTGCATCAAAGCGGTTATATTGATCGCTGAGGTGAGGGAGATACTCTTCATACCGCGTGACAAGAAAAAAAGCAGAAGCAAAAATATCGAAAGAGATTAAGTCATTTTCCGGACAAGGAAATGCACCGACAAGTTTTCCATCGGATAAAAACTCTATTTCTTTGTCATTAATTCCCGATTCAAATAATAGCTTTGAGGGAGGCAGCCTAAGACTGTTTTCAAAATGATGTTTAGAGTAGTTTAAAACCGGCCCTTTTTCTTGTTCAGCGACTTCTGGATCAGTTGTTATTTCATAATCTAGCTTTGCCAGGTGATCAAAAAATAATGAAAAGACGTACTCTATACGATGAGTTATACGAGGAGTATAAATCAATAATTTCATAAACTAGTAGTGTTAGAATTCATTATGTTGTGTAGGTAAATGTAATTATTGCAACCTTCCTTCATCAGCGTAGCTGTAGTAACTATCATTACTTACAATTAAGTGGTCTAAGATAAGGATATCCACTAATTTTCCGGCATCTCTCATTTGAATAGTTATTTTATCATCATTTGAACTGGGTTTTAGATTACCGGAAGGGTGATTATGGAATAAAATTATACCGGAGGCGAGGTGATCTAAAGCATTTTTTAAAATTACTCTAATGTCTACAACCGTTCCATGAAGTCCTCCACGACTTAATAGTTTTAACGAGATAAGTTTGTTAGCTCTATCAAGATATGCCACCCAAAATTCTTCAATTTTTAAATGAAATATTTGTGCTTTAATAAGTAGATAGGCATCCTGACTAGAGTGGATCTGCGTTCTTTCGCGCGATTTTTCACTAAGATTTCTTTTACTCAGTTCTAATGCTGAAACAATGGTCATAGCTTTGGCTTTACCTATTCCTTTGTGTTTTTGAAGTTCTGCCAAGGATTTTTTACTTAACTGAGCTAGTGAATTATCACATGATTGTAGTAATTCCATGGAGAGGTCAACAGCATTTTTACCTGCACTTCCTGAGGCGATAACGATAGCGATCAATTCAGCATTTGATAAGGAGGCAATTCCTTTGCTGAGTAGTTTTTCTCTTGGTCTATCATCTTCTGCAAGAGATTTAATAGAACGATTTGCAACATAGTCTTTCATTTAAGAAAAGTACTGATTGTAAACGCACGATACTCTACGTTCTTTTACTGTTTTATTACTTGAGTTTAGGCAACAAAAAAGCCATTCCGAATTATCGGAATAGCTAGAATATCTTTAATTACAGTATAAAACTGTTAATTATAGTTTTCCTATTTGTACTGCAAGTTTAGATTTCAAATTCGATGCTTTGCTTTTATGGATAATATTCCTTTTAGCTAAGTTATCGATCATCGATACTATACCTGGATAAACTTCCTGAGCTTTAATTTTATCGCTAAGTGAACGTAAATTACGAATAGCATTACGTGTTGTTTTAAAGTAATACTTGTTTCGCACTCTTTTCGCTTCACTTGAACGAATTCTTTTTAAAGCCGACTTGTGATTTGCCATTTTATTTAACTTAAATTATTGTAGCCCGTAGGGGATTCGAACCCCTGCTACCAGGATGAAAACCTGGCGTCCTAACCCCTAGACGAACGGGCCAAAAAATACATAAAAAACGTTGTAGCCCGTAGGGGATTCGAACCCCTGCTACCAGGATGAAAACCTGGCGTCCTAACCCCTAGACGAACGGGCCTTACTGTCCGTAAAAGGTTTGCAAATTTACTACTATTTTTTATACGTCAAAACAAAAATTGTTTTATTCAAAATCATTCCCATCTGAATCTTCAAATTGAAAGCCTAATCTCTTGGCAGTCACCAATTTGATCTTGTTTTTAAAATCTTGAGCTTGACGTACAGAAACGGTCTGAACTGAAGTAAATGGTGGTATATTTAGTTCAAATTCCATCGAAAAGACCAATAAACAATTAATTATTTGATTCTGTAATTCCTCCGTAAATGATTGACGATTAAGATAGGGAAAGTGAGTATTCAATTTAAGCTTGCTTTCCAGAACAAAATTATTTTCACGATTTACAAATATTCTTCCTAGTAAATACCCAAGATCATTTTCTCTATCCATTAGGAATGAATCATTTAAAAAATTATATACTCTGATCATTACCCCGTAGCTTCTCGTCGGGTCATCTTTAAAGTAACCTTGTTGCCAATAGTAATGTGATTTATCGAATTGAAATACATTGGTATGCATATGAAAAAGCAGCACATCCCCACCTACAATAATTCGGAATTCCTGAGCACTAACATCCTCAAAATCAATTTTCACTCTTGAGTCTATACCTTTATACGAAGCAGCAAGTTTTTCTATATATTCCTTTGCCGTGTTTTTAAACTCTGTAAAAACTGTTTTTCCATGCTCAAAAACATCTTGTTTAACTGATGCTTTAGTCCGTAGAAGATTAGTGATCTTTTCAAATTCTTTCATCAATCAATATGCTTTTGCAAATAAAACTCTCCTTTTAGACGGTTTTCCACTAAATACACATAATCCATCTTCCTCCTGACTATCTAGTGGAATACATCTAATAGTAGCTTTTGTAGCTTCTTTTATTTTTTGTTCCGTTTCATCAGTACCATCCCAATGGGCATATACAAACCCACCTTTATTATTAATGATATCAATAAATCCTTCCCAATTATCGGTAGAATGTGAGTTTTCTTCTCTATTCTTTATCGCTCTATTGAACAGGTTATCTTGGATGGTTGTCATCATTTCATTAACTGTATTTGCAGCACCATCTAGTGGAATTAATTCTTTAGATAATTCATCTCGTCGGGCCATTTCACACATTCCATTTTCAAGATCACGAGGACCAATAGCTATTCTAACAGGAACACCTTTCATTTCATATTCTGCAAATTTCCAACCTGGCTTTCGATTATCATCGTCGTCAAACTTAACACGCAAACCAAGCGCCTCCATTTCTTTTTTAAGTTTTAAGACAACCTCAGTAATTTCTTTTAATTGATCTTCGTTGCGATAGATAGGAACAATTGCTACTTGAATTGGGGCTAATTTAGGAGGCAATACCAATCCTGCATCATCAGAGTGCGTCATTATCAACGCTCCCATTAAACGGGTTGATACTCCCCAGGAAGTAGCCCATACATGCTCTAATTTACCTGTTTTATCAGCAAATTGAACATCAAATGCCTTGGCGAAATTTTGTCCTAAAAAGTGTGATGTTCCTGCCTGTAAGGCTTTTCCATCTTGCATTAGCGCTTCAATACAATAGGTTTCCAAAGCACCGGCAAATCGTTCGCTGGCAGTTTTTATTCCTTTTATTACTGGTACCGCCATATATTCTTCCAGGAACTCTGCATAAAGGTCAAGGATTTTTTCAGCTTCAATTATAGCTTCTTCTCTCGTTGCATGAGCAGTATGACCCTCTTGCCATAAAAACTCTGTTGTTCTTAGGAACAACCGAGTTCTCATTTCCCATCTAACAACATTTGCCCATTGGTTTATAAGTAAAGGAAGGTCTCGATAAGATTTTATCCATCCCTTAAAAGAGTTCCATATAATCGTTTCTGACGTTGGACGAACGATCAACTCTTCATCTAATTTAGCACTTGGATCTACAATAACACCACTTCCATCTTCAGCATTTTTAAGACGATAATGGGTTACTACTGCGCATTCTTTTGCGAAGCCTTCAACATGATCTGCTTCTTTACTAAAAAAGGATTTTGGAATAAAGATGGGGAAATATGCATTTTGATGGCCTGTTTCCTTAAACATTTTGTCTAATTGAGACTGTATATTTTCCCAAATCGCAAAACCATGGGGTTTGATTACCATACAACCTCTTACTGCACTATGCTCCGCAAGTCCACCTGTTTCAACCAATTGGTTGTACCATTCAGAATAGTTGTCTGCTCTTTTTGTTAGTTTACTCATCTATTTTTCGGTATGATATTTGTATATTTGAAGAGAACAAAGGTACCGAAAATGAAACTATTCAAAATGATTTTTTCCGAGAGTTTCAATAAATTCTACTCTACAATTGTAATTGTAGGATTTATAGCTCTATTTCTTTCATCTTGTTCAACAAGTAAAGAGAGTTCTTTAGCCTATATGGATGATATATATTATGATATGTACTATCATTTAGAAGTTATTGCTGAAGAAGAACCAGTAGCGCTTATGGAGGAAGAGGGTGAAGCACCTGATAATGTTCCAGGAGCTGCTTATGTTTACACTCCTATACCTGAGCCAGAGATTGAAACACCAGATCCTTACTTAAGTAATTCTTACTACGGAACTAATAATTATAATGATCCTTTTTTAAGTAACTATAATGATCCTTATGGATATTCTCCTTACGGGTCTTCTTATGGATACTCTCCTTATGGATATTCTCCCTATTCAGGTAGTGCATTTACTTTCGGATTGAGTTTTGGATTTGGTTCTAGCTTTTACAACCCTTATTCATATGGTTATTGCCCAACAGTTGTAGTTACTGATGAAAATGTGGTTGTTAGTAAGCGATTTAGATGGATAAATAGTGGGAATAGTGGAATTGGAGGTAATCTAGCTGGAACTGAAGTAGAAAGTGAATTACCCGGTACTTCAGGTAATGTCACGAGTAATAATAAGAGAGAAAAAAGCAGCAAGAAGTCAACATTTTGGAATTCTTTAATGTCTACTGAATCATCGAATGGTGATGGAAATATCAATAACAATAGATCTTCAGGTTCATCTCGTTCTGGTACAACAACTCCTTCCAGAACAAATACGAGTAGAAGCTCAGGAACAACACGTTCATCAGGGAGCTCTCGTTCTTCAGGATCATCGAAGAGTACAACAGGTAAAAGACAGCGTTAATGAATAGAAGGAAAAACACAATACTTGTATTGTTGTTATTATTTTACCTTTCTTCTTCATCTGCTCAAAACGAAAGCGATGTTGTTAGGTATTTTAATACAGCAACTTTTGGAACGGCACGTATGTCTAGTATGGCTGGATCATTCGGCGCGCTTGGAGGAGACCTAAGTACACCACTTATCAATCCTGCCGGAGTAGGAATTTATAGAAAGAAAGAACTAAGCTTAACGCCTGGCTTTTCTTTTAATTCGGTATTGAGCAATGCTCAAGGTGAAGAACAAAAGAACAGCTCAAATAATTTTACTTTATCAAACCTTGGCTTTGTAAGTTCAAATCGAAATGATAATAATGAAGGCCTCTACTTTAATTACTCCCTTGGCTATTCAAAATCAATGGAAATACAACGAAAGAGTGAAGTTGGGTTTGTGAATAATTCAAGTTCTATGCTTTTTTCTTTTGCTGATCAAGCCTATGGTATATTTGTGGATGACTTAGCTAATAATGCACCATTTACCTCGCATTTAGCTTATGAGGGGTATTTAATCGATGATCAGCCTGATACGCCTACGGTTTATACTACTCAACCCTTATATGAATACTCATTCGACAATGTTTATCAGTTAAATAGTATTGAAGAAAGTGGAAGCATGGGGGATATCTTTATGAATATTTCGGCAGCCATTATGGAGAAGGTATACATTGGTGGAACAATGACCTTTATTACAGGGAACTATGAGCGTAAAACAAGCTTTACAGAAAGGACAAGCGTTGATACATTATTGTTAGATGAGTTTAATTTTCGCTATATACAAAATACTGATATATCTGGAATAGGTTTTAAATTGGGGTTGATTATTAAACCTGAACAGTGGTTACGCTTTGGAATAGCATGGCATTTGCCTTATAAGTTAAACCTCGAGGAATCATTTTCAACGAGCCTAAGCTCAACCTGGAAAGATGGAGACTTTTATTCTATTGATTCTCCCGAAGGGTTTATTGAGTACAGTATTAAAAACCCGGGGAAATTGGTAGTTAGTGCAGCATTAATTTCTGGTTTTAAAGGATCTCTTAATATTGATGTTGAATGGATGAATTATGCTAAAGCCGAAATCACAAGCGTTAATTTCAATTTTACTGAAGAGAATGCTAGTATTGCTAAAAATCTTAGAAATACATTGGTGATTCGGTTAGGCGGAGAGATATGGCTTGGAAGGTTTAATTTTAGAGCAGGGTACGCATACAGACAAAATCCCTATGTTGATCCAGGTACTATGGGAAAAAGTTTTTATAATACAATAGCTGCTGGAGCAGGTCTCCTCACCGATAATAGCATTTTTGTGCATCTTTCTTATAGTTATCAGGAAGATGGGAATAATTATTACCCTTATGCAAGTTCTATTTCTCCCTTAGTTTACGATAAGTACAGTAGCAATACAGTTTTATTAAGCGTTGGGAAAAGGTTTTAAAATAAAAAAGCCATCCCAATAACAATCGGGATGGCTTAAAATATTTATAGTGCTTAAATCTATTCTTGCGTTAAAACCTCAGGATCAACCAAAATTCTTCCACAATGTTCACAGACAATAATTTTCTTGAAAGTTTTAATATCTAATTGACGTTGTGGCGGGATCTTACTGTGACAACCTCCACAGGCATCTCTTTCTATAGGGACAACTGCTAAGCCATTTCGTGAATTGTCACGTAATCTATTATAAGCAACAAGTAAACGATCTTCAATATTCTTAACTGCACTTGCTGATTTTTTAGTCAAAGATTTTTCATCTTTTTCAGTCTCCTTAATGATCTCTTTCAATTCTTTCTGCTTAAGCTCAAGATCGATCTTTCTTTCTTTTAATGCTTCTTCAGAAGTAGTTACTAAGACATTTTTGGAGTCAATCGCAATTTTAAATTCACGAATTTGTTTTTCAGCCAATTGAATCTCAAGTCCCTGGAACTCGATCTCTTTAGATAAAGCATCGTATTCACGATTATTTCGAACGTTTTCCTGTTGAGCCTCATACTTTTTAATCAACTCTAACGAATCTTGTATTGAATACTTTCGCTCATTGATCTTCTTCTCAAGCTCTTCTATCTCACTTTTGAATTTCTCAACTCGAGTTTCTAAACCAGCAATATCATCTTCAAGGTCTTGAACTTCTAGAGGAAGTTCTCCTCTAACTGTATGCAAACGATCGATTTTTGAATCTACTGTTTGTAGTTGGTAGAGTGCTAATAATCGGTCTTTTACCGAGTGCTCTTTAACAGCTGCTTTTTTTGTAGCCATGTATTAAAAATAGTTTATTGGATTTGTATTCACCTCCGTAAAACGGATTGCAAATGTAGAAAATTTTTCCTTTAAAAAGTCACCTAATAATTCTATTGTAAATTGTTCACTTTCATAGTGTCCGATATCTAAAATTATAAGCTTATTTTCAGAATCGAAAAACCGATGATATTTAAAGTCTCCA